>JAISWR010000121.1 GCA_031270985.1 Bacteroidales bacterium
CAAGCTATGCCTGACGTCGAAGCATCTATCTGCCGTCATCAAGAAAACGACCGGCAAGTCGGCGTTCGAATGGATAAACGATTACGTGATTTTGGAAGCAAAATCGCTGCTTCGAGCCACCAACATGACCGTCCAGCAAATCAGCGAGGAGTTGAATTTTGCCAACCAGTCGTTTTTCGGGAAGTTTTTCAAACGGGCAGTCGGCGTCTCGCCGAAGGAATACCGGCAGAAGTAATGTGAGGGTGACGGGAAGAGTCGTCTTTAAACGGACGAGAGAAACGTCCGAACAGAGGAAAGAATATTAAAATCTGTATCCAACAGAAACGCTAATATTCTCATTTCGATAATGTATATCTCTTTCTTCATGCATAATATCAATTATACCGGATTCCAAACCAATGCCCAAAATAAATTGATTATAGCCAAAATCCACTTTAATTCCTGCGCCGAAATCGAATGGATGTAGCGTTTCTCCCCTAAGCCAATCACGCGATTCATCATATACTCCGTTTCCAAACGTGTTCCATTCTATTTCTGTGCTTCCATCAGCAAAGGCACTGTTATGCAACGTCCGCTTGGTTTTTCCGCCGATACCGTAAGCAAAATAAGGCCCCAAACACATATTTACATTAAAATTACCGGAAATATTTTTTCTAAAGGCGACATATACAGGCAATTCTAAATACAATGCATCGAATATGAAAGTATAATCGGGGCTTCCACCGACATAGCTTCTGCTGTTAAAACCGTCAATTTTTGAGCCTTTCTCCGACAAAAATAATCCTGATTGAAGTCCGAATTTTTGAGTGAAGAAATAATCAACAGTACCCCCGATATGATAACCGGGCTTAATTCTGATTGCAGCGGCATCATTAACAATTGCCGTTGACAGATTTAAACCGCCTCTCACTCCAAACTCAAATTTGGAAGCCTGTGCCGACACATTACCCTTAACCGCGACAAGCAATAAAAAACAAATAAACAAAATCTTTTTTAATCTGTACATACTTTGTATTGTGCAGGTTTTACCTGCGTTCCCTGTTTTTTTACTAAATCATTCATATCAAATTTAATTTCAAGTGCAAAAGTAGTAAAAAAAAATTGGGCGGTTCAAAGATTTGTATTACTTTTGTGAAAAAAATTGCATGTCATGTCCACAGCAAAGAGGACAGGTAAACCGGCAAAAACCGCTGTCGGAAAAATAACAACCGGAAAGACCGTAGCCCCGAAAACGCTTGATAATCGTGCGGTAAAAATGGAAAAGTCGGAAATATCCGACATATCCGCAAAAAATGGATTTATGGCCGGCAAAATTTTCAATGATTTTGGGCAAAGATAAAATATCGTTCCTTATAGGCCTCATATTGAGGGTAAGCGACAGACTTCGGGATGCTTTCGTTATGTTTCGGCAAACGGAGAAACGCGTATTGTGCGCTTATCCCGTTTGTGCAACGGGAAAGTATGGCGATCGGATTGATACCCGTCATGCGCAGTCGAATTTTCCCGTATCCGTTGATGTGGACTCTATACAGCGGGATACTGTTTATCTGCATGTTGCCTTTGTGACAAAGGACGCACCGCATTTTCACCGCATCTTTTCACGTCCTCCTCCCGTTAGTTGAATTTTCTGTCTGGAAATCCGCAAAGAAGCCGCTGGTGCAGGCATCTTAAATTTTTTTGCAGATTTTGCATGTCCCTCACATAAGTTTGTGATAGCATACAAGTGTGATTTATACACAAACAGTTAAATTAAAATAATGACTATATAAACAAAATATAAATGTTTAAACAAAGATATTTTTTCCCGATAATCGCATTGGGAATTTGCTGGCAGTTACAAGCACAAAATGACAGCACAAGTAGGCAAATCGCCCTGGAAGAAATAGTTGTGTCGTCTGTCAAAGAAACCAACGAAATGAAAACGCTTCCGGCATCGGTATCGGTTATTACCGCTCACACTATTGAAGATCAGAATATTGTGTCCATCAAAGGTTTGAGTGCCATCATGCCGAATTTTTTTATAGCCGACTACGGTTCAAAGTTTTCCACTCCGGTGTACATTCGCGGCATTGGCGCACGCAGTACGGGACAGTCCATCGGGATGTATGTGGACAACATGTCCTACCTGAACCCGTCGACTTTCGATTTTGAATTTATGGACGTTCAGCGGATAGAGGTGTTGCGCGGTCCGCAGGGAACACTTTACGGCAGAAACGCCATGAGCGGTATTGTCCACGTGTTCACCCATTCGCCGCTGACCCTGAACCGGACAAAAATTACCCTTTCCACAGGTAATTACGGATTATTTCGTGCAAAAGCAAGCGTGTCCAAGCCTGTGGGCAAACATTTGTGCATATCCGCTTCGGGCTATTACGACAGGAACGACGGATATTTCACCAATACATTTACCGGCAGTAAAGCCGACCGTTTACAATCTGCCGGAGGACGGCTGAGGCTGGACGGGAAAATCGGCAACCACTGGCTGGCACAATTATCAGTTCATTACGATTATACCGACCAGGGCGCTTTCCCTTACGGGGCATACAACAACGGCGACATCGCGCTACCCGACTACAATTATGCGGGCTTATACCTGCGCAAAACAGGTGGCGCAGGATTAAACCTGCAATACGGAAACGAACGGATCATATTCAATTCCGCCACAGGGTTCCACCAATTGAACGACCGGATGCAACAAGACGTGGATTACCGACCGCTGGATGTTTTTCAGCTCAACCAGCGACAGAAAGAAACTTCATGGACGGAAGAACTGACCCTCAAATCAAACACAAAGCATAATTATCAATGGTCGATTGGCTTATTCGGATTTTATTCGGATTTATACACCGACAGTCCCGTAACATTCAAAGAAAAAGGAATCAATACACTTGAAGAAATATTTGTGGAATTGAAAAACCAATTCCCTGCCATGCCGACGTTGAGCATATCCGACGATGAACTCTATATCCCAACACAAATAAAAACACCATGCTACGGAGTCGCTGTCTTTCATCAGTTTACATACAATAATTTATTTTTTAACGGATTGTCAATGACCGGAGGATTGCGGTTAGACGGTGAAAAACAACGGATGGAATACACGTCGGCAGCAAAAATGAAACTGGCGGCAAGCATGGGTGGACGACCGCCTGTGGACGTCAGCAGCCGCTACGATACAACGGTGATAGATGTCGTTACCACGCAGGATTTTTTACAATTATTACCGAAAGTGTCGGTGAAATATGAATGGACAAACAAAACATTTGTGTACCTGTCTGTGGCAAAAGGATACAAGACGGGCGGATATAATGTACAAATGGCGTCTGACGTGATGAGAGCGCACATGCAATATGATGTGATGAAAGCGTTTGAAGCCATGTTTCCCCCAAATCTTTTGGACAAGTATAAACCCGAAAATGCCGCACATGTAATGCCCTACAAACCGGAGTACAGTTGGAACTATGAAGCAGGATTCAAAGGATCGTTGGTGAAAGACGCATTGTATGCCGAATTGGCGGTTTTCTACATTGATGTTCGCGATATACAACTAACTGAATTTGTGGCAAGTGGACAAGGGCGTATTCTGAAAAATGCGGGGAAAGCCCGGAGTTACGGAATCGAAGCGGGATTGAACGCCAAAATTGCGGAAACGTTTAGCCTGTCCCTCAATTACGGGTTCACGCGGGCGACGTTCGGCAACTACCACAGTGCAGACAAAGATTACACAGGGAACGTAATTCCGTTTGCCCCGCAAAACACGCTGTCGCTCAACGCACAGTACCGTCGGTCGTTTTCCGGAAAATGGATCGACCATCTCAGCGTGCGGACGCATTACAATGCTGCCGGCAGGATTTACTGGACAGAAGCCAACGAGGTATATCAAAATTTCTACGGAACGCTGAACACGAAAGTCACCGTCAATAAAGGCATCTTTGGATTGAGCTTATGGACAAACAATACGCTCAACGCCCGCTATGCCTCATTTTACTTTGAAAGCTCGGAATTAGGACTGGCGCAGCGGGGACGCCCTTTCACTTTCGGGACGGATCTGAGCATAACATTCTGATTGCAAAAAATACCATAAATGTGTTATTCTTTGAGATATAAAACCTGTTTATCTTTGCGGAAACAATTTAACCAATCTGAATATGTCAAAAATAGTAAAAAAATTAACTGATTTAGTGGGGAATACCCCGCTGTTGGAATTGGCCGCTTACGCCAAAAACCAATCGTTGGAAGCAACAATAATCGCCAAATTGGAATATTTCAATCCGGCGGGAAGCGTTAAAGACAGAATAGCGTTGGCTATGGTAGAAGATGCCGAAGAAAGCGGCATCTTGAAAACGGGAGCCACCATTATTGAACCAACCAGCGGTAACACCGGTATCGGTTTGGCTTTTGTTTCGGCTTCCAAAGGTTATCATCTCATCCTCACCATGCCCGAAACCATGAGTCTGGAACGGCGTAATCTGTTGAAAGCACTGGGCGCCAAAGTGGAGTTGACGCCCGGAGCGGAAGGCATGAAAGGCGCTATCGCAAAGGCTATCTCTCTCAGAGATGAGATAGCGGGATCGGTAATTCTGCAACAGTTTGAAAATCCCGCCAATCCCGCCATTCATTACAAGGCAACCGCAGAAGAAGTGTGGCGCGACACCGACGGGAAGGTGGATATTTTCGTGTCGGGTGTAGGCACAGGCGGCACGGTGAGTGGCGCCGGCAAACGGCTGAAAGAACTGAACCCGAACGTTAAAATCATCGCCGTAGAGCCTAAAGATTCGCCCGTATTGTCGGGAGGAAAGCCCGGATCTCACAAAATACAGGGAATAGGCGCAGGCTTTGTGCCTAAAATCTTCGACCCCTCCGTAGTGGACGAAATCCTCACCGTATCCAACGATGAGGCAATACGCACCAGCCGTTTGTTGGCGGAAACAGAAGGACTGTTGGTGGGAATATCCTCCGGAGCAGTGGCGTTTGTGGCTTCCGAACTCGCAAAACTCCCCGAAAACAAAGGAAAAAACATTGTGGTGGTGCTGCCGGATACAGGCGAACGTTACCTGTCCACCGTGTTGTACGCATTTGAAGAATACCCGTTGTAAAACCGCGTGAGATTCCACATTTTAATACCCGAAAAGAGGCTGGCGAAAAAACGTCAGCCTTTTTTGTTGATGTGCACAACTGCCCGCTCGAATGTCTGCAGAAGATAAGCTATTTCGCTGAAAACCAATACGGCGGCTATTGTCGAAAAGGCAGTGACCAAGAACAGTCTCTCCGGTTTTTGATTGACCGAGATGCGTAACATCATGCCGTCTTTCGCTTCAATGCGACATCCGGAGGATGATTTTCATCTTTGTTTGAATAGTTTTACTAATGGTTTCACGTAGTCTTCGTCGGTGCGGATGAAGGTGTTGTCGACGCCGCTGCGACGGAAAGCTTCGTCGATGGCGTGTTGCCGGTCGTTCCAGTGTTGCCGGTACTGTTGGCGCACTTTGTGGTTGGAGGTGTCTGCCCAGAGGGCTTGTCCGGTTTCGGCGTCGCAAAACCGCACCAGTCCAATGGCGGGCATTTCCTCCTCGTGCGTGTCGTAGATGCGGAGCGCCACTACGTCGTGTTTGCGAGAAGCTATTTTCAGGGCGTGGTCGAAAAGCGGTGCAGCAAAGTCGGAAATGACGAACACCGTGCTGCGTTTCTTGATGGCGCCCATGAGGTATTGCAGGGCAACCGCCACGTCGGTGCGGGTGTGTTCGGGCCGGAACTCTATCAATTCGCGGATGACGCGCAAGATGTGTTGCCGTCCCTTTTTGGGCGGGATGAACTTCTCCACCTTGTCGGAAAACAGGATGACGCCTACCTTGTCGTTGTTCTGCGTTGCCGAAAAAGCGAGTACGGCGGAAAGTTCCGCCATGAGCGCCTTTTTGAAGCGCAACGAAGTGCCGAACTCGCGCGATCCGCTCACGTCCACCAGCAGCATCACGGTCAGTTCACGCTCCTCCTCAAACACTTTTACGTAGGGATGGTCAAACCGCGCGGTGACGTTCCAGTCAATATTGCGAATGTCGTCGCCGTAGCGGTATTCGCGCACTTCGCTGAACGCCATGCCGCGCCCCTTGAACGCGCTGTGGTACTCGCCCGCAAAGATGTGCCGCGACAGCCCCCGCGTCTTGATTTCGATTTTCCGTACCCGCTTGATTAAATCCGTTGCTTCCATGCTCAACTTTCCATTTTCTATTTTCTACGGCACCTCCACCGTGTTCATGATTTCGGTCACGATGTCCACAGTGGTCATGTTTTCGGCTTCGGCTTCGTAGGACAATCCTATACGATGGCGCAGCACGTCGAAGCAGACGGCACGGACGTCTTCCGGAATGACGTAGCCTCGCCGCTTGATGAAAGCGTAAGTTTTGGCAGCTTTTGCCAGATTGATGCTTGCACGGGGCGAGGCTCCGTAAGTAATCATCGTTTTGAGCTTCTCCAGTTTGTACTGGTCGGGGTAGCGCGTAGCAAACACGAGGTCGAGGATGTAGCGTTCGATTTTTTCGTCCATATAAACCTCTTTCACCGTTTCGCGGGCTTTCAGGATGTCTGCCGGTTTCAGGATGGTAACGGCGGAGGGGAACACCTGTCCGAGATTCTCGCGGATAATCTGGCGTTCCTCGTCCCTGCTCGGATAGTCAATCACCACTTTGAGCATGAACCTGTCCACCTGTGCTTCGGGCAGCGGGTAAGTACCTTCCTGCTCAATGGGGTTTTGCGTGGCGAGCACGAGGAACGGCGCATCAAGCGGATAGGTTTGTCCGCCGATGGTCACCTGTTTCTCCTGCATGGCTTCCAGCAGGGCGCTTTGCACTTTTGCCGGCGAGCGGTTGATTTCGTCCGCCAGAATGAAATTGGCGAAGACAGGCCCTTTCTTCACGGTGAACTCTTCTTTTTTCTGGCTGTAGATCATCGTTCCCAGCAGATCGGCGGGCAGCAGGTCGGGAGTGAACTGTATGCGGCTGAATTTGGCGTCGATGGTTGTTGCCAGCGTATTGATGGCTAACGTTTTGGCAAGCCCGGGCAGCCCTTCGAGAAGGATGTGCCCGTCTGCCAGCAAACCCGTCAACAGGCTTTCCACCAGATGTTTCTGTCCCACTATCACTTTGTTCATCTCAATGTGGATGAGATCGACAAATGCGCTTTCCTGCCGGATGCGATCGTTTAATTCCTTGATATTGACTGATCCATTCATATTTTTATTCCAATATTATTTTGTCTGAAAAAAACAGGTACAAAGATAGTGGTTTTGACCGTTAAAAAACGTTAATTTATCTTTAAAAATTAAAAAATCGTTTCCCTGACGGCAAAAGCAAGTCCATCCACCATCAAAACGGAAAAATTGAGTGGTAAAAATAAAATTTGTAGTACTTTTGCAGCAGATTATTCCATTCGAAAAATGTAAAATTCCATGTTTTGGGATGCAAACATCCATGCAAAACGAATATTCCGGATGGATAATATATGTTTCTTTGTAAAAGATTTTTTAGATATGAAGGATGTTATTTCCCCTGTTAGCAAAAGCCTGCTGATAAATGAGTTAACGACAGACAAATTCGTTCGGAAAACCAATCGCCTCAACAATGATTTGTTCGTGGTGACGGCACACGATTCACCCAATGTGATGCGAGAAATTGGGCGGCTGCGCGAGTTGTCGTTCCGTTATGCCGGTGGCGGTACGGGTGAGGAAACAGACATAGACCACTATGATCTGGCAGACAATCCGTACAAACAGCTCATTGTATGGGATTCGGAAGAACAGGAAATTCTGGGCGGCTACCGGTTTCACATCTGCGACAAGTCGTACGTGAACGCGAACGGGGAGATCAACCTCGCCACAGCCGAACTGTTCCACTTTTCAGACCGTTTCATCAAAGATTATCTGCCCTACACCATAGAACTGGGACGATCGTTCGTGCAACCGGCTTTCCAGTCCACTAACCGTTTCGGAAAAGGGCTTTATTCGCTGGATAACCTGTGGGATGGGCTGGGCGCTTTGGTAGTACAGAATCCCAACAAAAAATATTTCCTCGGCAAAGCCACCATGTACACCTCGTTCAATGTCAATGCGCGGAATATGATTCTGTTTTTTCTGGACAAGTATTTCGGCGACAGAGAAAATTTGATTTATCCTTATGACAACCTTCAATTGTCCATCGATATAGACACAACCGCCATGAATGCCATTTTTGCCGGACAGGATTATGCGGAGGATTACCGCACACTGTTCCGCAAAGTGAGAAACTACGGGGAAAACATACCGCCCATGATTAATTCGTACATGAACGTGTCGCCCTCCATGCGCACATTCGGCACTGCCTTTAATCCGTATTTCGGCGGCGTGGAGGAAACAGGATTGATGATCACCATCAACGACATGTACGGCAACAAAGTGGAACGGCACATTTCCTCCTACCAAAGTTGAGCGTGACGTTTGAAAAACGCCGATGCCCAACATTCATGTCCAAATCATAAAGTCGTACATTTTCGCCGTCAAGACACGACATGTATAATTGTCTGTCAATTTTTGTACTTTTGCAGCATGAATAACAAAAACTGGGTACTCAAACCATTGCCAGATGTCTCTGTACGACAGTGCCTTTCTGAAGTTTTGGGTGTAGATGACCTGTTGGCTGTCCTGTTGGCGCAACGCGGCGTTACGGATTTTGAAAGCGCAAAGGTGTTTTTTCGTCCTGCTTACGATGCGCTCTATTCCCCTTTCCTGATGAAAGACATGAACAGAGCAGTGGAACGCATCAACCATGCCGTACGGAATCACGAACATATCATGATTTACGGAGACTATGACGTGGACGGCACCACATCGGTGGCAATGGTGTATTCTTTTTTCAAAAAACGCTATCCACATGTGGAATATTACATACCCGATCGCTATACGGAAGGCTACGGCGTTTCCTATCAAGGAATTGACACGGCTAAGGCGCACGGCTGCACACTGATCGTCTGTCTGGATTGCGGCACCAAAGCCGTAGAAAAAATCGGATACGCCGATACAAAAGGGATTGACTTCATCGTATGCGACCATCATTATCCAGGACCCGTGTTGCCGCCTGCTTTCGCCATCCTGAATCCGAAACGGCAAGGTTGCGGGTATCCTTACAAGGAATTGTCGGGTTGCGGCGTGGGATTCAAACTGCTGCAAGCGTACGCGCAAGCCAACAAAATACCCCCCGAAGATGTGTACGAGTACATTGATTTGGTGGCGGTGAGCATCGCTTCGGATATTGTGCCAATGAACGGTGAAAACCGTGTACTGACGGCGCTGGGCATCCGCAAACTGAATGAAAACCCGTGTCAGGGTCTAAAATCCATCATCAAGGTTTCGGGGTTGAACGGCATGACGCAACAAGTGGACGACATCGTGTTCAAGATAGGGCCCCGCATCAATGCCGCCGGCAGAATGGAGTCCGGCATGCAGGCGGTACAATTGCTGATCTCCGACGACGAAAAAACAGCGCGCACGTTCAGCGACAAAATCAATAAGTTCAACGAGAATCGCCGCAACATAGACGCCGACATTACGCGACAAGCGTTGCGAATGTTGTCGGAAAACGGCAAACAGGAAGATTACCGTAAGTCCACCGTGCTGTATCACCCCTCGTGGCACAAAGGCGTGGTGGGCATCGTGGCTTCGCGGTTGATCGACACCTATTACCGACCTACGGTCATCCTTACGCTGTCGGGCGATCTGGCAACAGGGTCGGCACGCTCGGTAGAAGGATTCGACCTTTATTCGGCTATCGACGCTTGCAGCGACCTGCTGGAAAACTTCGGCGGACACATGTATGCGGCAGGCATAACAATCAAACCCGACAATATCGCCGCCTTCAGCCGCCGTTTCGAAGATGCGGTGGCAGCAGCCATCACCGAAAAACAATTGATACCGTCAGTGTACATCGACGCCGAAATCGCATTTTCCGACATCACTCCGAAATTCCTCCGCATCCTGAAACAGTTCCAACCGTTCGGCCCGCAAAACATGACGCCGGTGTTCCTCTCACGCACAATGCTGGACTCGGGCAGCATGAAAATTGTCGGCAAATACGACGAACACCTGAAACTCGAAGTGTATCACAAAGACCATCCGCAGTTGCGCTATCCTGCCATCGGATTTCAACTCGCAGAGCATTATGCCAACATCCGCGCCGGAACACCTTTTGATATTTGCTACACCATCGAAGAAAACACATTCAAAGGAAACACCACCATTCAATTGCATATCAAAGATATAAAAAAATCGGAATGATTTTTTTTGCAGGAAAAAATATTTGTTGTATTTTTGTAATATGAATACGGGCTGTATCAGGCACAATTTTTGTACGTAATAATATATATAGATAATTATTCAAAAATAACATAAAATAAAAAATATGGCACTTGTAATTGATGAAAATAATTTTGAAGAAGTAGTGTTAAAGTCGGATAAACCGGTGTTGGTGGATTTTTGGGCGGAATGGTGCAGCCCATGTCGCTCCATAGCGCCTTTTGTCGAACAGCTTGCCTCCGAATACGAAGGCAAGGCAGTGGTGGGCAAAGTTGATGTTGATCAAAACAATGCCATTGCCACGCAGTACAATATCCTCAGTATCCCCACGTTGCTGTATTTTAAGGACGGCAAACTTGCAGATAAACAGGTGGGGCTGACGAACAAAGCGGTTTTAGCCGGAAAACTGGATGCGCTGTTGCCGTAAACTCCATATCCATATCCTGTTCTTGTGGGGCGTCATGTTGTCCCCGTCCTGCGGAAATAATGTCCCGTACATTACCCGTCAGGGATTCACCCAGGGCACGACCTACAAGGTCATTTACGGAAGTCCGGATGGCAAGAACTACGACGAAGAAATCGAACAACTGTTGTTGCGTTTCAATGCATCGTTGTCCATCTATGATCCCAATTCACTCATTTCGCGCATCAACCGGAATGACACCACAGCGCTGACAGACGAATTTTTCCGTACAGTATTCGGCAAGGCGGAGGAGATACACAAGGCGTCATCCGGCGTTTTTGACATCACCGTTGCGCCGCTTGTCAATCTGTGGGGGTTCGGCTTCACATCCGACCAACCGGAACCCGATGCCGAAAAAATCGACAGCCTGCTGCAGTACGTAGGAATGGACAAGGTACGATTGGCAGGCAACAGGCTGGAAAAAGATGCAGACGGCATAATGCTGGACGTCAATGCTATTGCTAAAGGATACTCGGTGGATGTGGTGGCAAATTTCTTGGAACAGCAAGGTTGCCACAACTATTTGGTGGAAATCGGCGGAGAAGTTGTCGCACGCGGCGTAAACACTTCGGGCGACGTGTGGCGCATAGGCATTGACAGACCCGATGAAAACACACTGCCCGGAGAAAACTTTCAAGCAATTATTTGCCTTAAAAACAGAGCATTGGCAACATCCGGCAACTATCGCCGTTTCTTTGAAATAGACGGTGTGAAATATGCTCATTCCATTGATGTGAAAACAGGTTATCCCGTGCAACACAACCTGCTGAGCGCCACCATAATTGCTGCCGACTGCATCACTGCCGACGCTTGGGCAACCGTGTGCATGGTGTCGGGGCTGGAAAAAAGCGTCGAATTGCTCCGGCAACACCCCGAATTCGACGCATTGCTCATATACAGCGACAATGCGGGCAATTACCAAACTTACTCGACGGCGGGCTTATGCCTGCAATGAAAATATTTGTAGCGAAAAATTATCCGATCAAGATCTTCGACTTGTTCAACTAAATTTGTCAGCACTTGTTTCCCTCGTTTTTCCGGAAATATCAGATTAAAAATAAAAAAAATGAATATTTATTTTGTTGTTGTCAAATTAAATTTCTACATTTGCCTCGTTTTAATTTGATATAAATTTATAAATTCCGTCTATGAAAAACTTATTGCCAATTTGCAGTAAATCAATGCCTTTTGCAAATGCAATAAAGGGATTGTGTGTCGCTTTTTTGTTTCTGTCAGCATCGTGTACAACGGTGGGAGATGTATCCTGGCCCGTCGAAAAACCGGAAGCGAAACCGGGTATGCGCTGGTGGTGGCTGGGTAGCGCCGTTGATTCGGCAGGTTTGACCGCCAACATGGAAGATATGTACAACGCAGGAGTAGGTGCGGTGGAAATTACACCCATTTACGGGATCAACGGAGCGGAAAACAGACACATTGACTATCTGTCCCCCAGATGGATGCGCTTGTACCAACATGTGCTGGATGAAGGCAAACGCTTAGGCATCACCATTGAAATGAACAACGGCACAGGCTGGCCTTTCGGAGGCCCTTCGGTTGCAGCGGAAGATGCTGCGGGGAAAGTTATTTTCAGAAAATTCCTCGTACAGGGCGGTACGCATTTTGAACAAAAAATCGTGACGGAACCACCCAGAAGAGGACTTCCCGCACAAATGCCAGCTACAGCCGGTTCGGGAGCATATCCGGAAGAATCAAATAACGTCACCATAGCCGCAGTTGTGGCATATTCGCAAGGGCAAAAAATTGACCTGACGGACAAAGTGACGGCAGACCGCACCCTCGCATGGGACGCTCCGGAGGGAGAGTGGACGATTTGGGCGGCATTCAACGGGAAAACCCTGCAAAAAGTGAAACGGGCGGCTCCGGGCGGCGAAGGACTGGTCATGAACCATTACTCCGCCGACGCGTTGAAACGCTACCTGTCCCGCTTCGATGAAGCCTTCACGGCGGCAGGCGCTCCATGGCCCAACACGTTTTTCAACGATTCGTATGAAGTGTATGGAGCCAATTGGTCGGAAAACCTTTTGACGGAATTTGAGAAACGACGCGGTTATCGTTTGCAAGACTATATCCCGGAACTCAACCGCGAAGGCGACGCCGAAACATGTGCGCGGATAGTGAGCGATTACCGCGAAACGCTGAGCGAACTCCTGCTGGATAATTTCACCGTGCCGTGGACGGAATGGGCACACTCGCACGGCGTCACCGTACGCAATCAGGCGCACGGATCGCCCGGCAACCTGATTGACTTCTACGCCACAGTGGACATCCCCGAATGTGAATCATTCGGGCGAACACTGTTTGACATACCCGGATTACGTGTGGACAGCGGCATGAAAGAAAGCGATTCTCATCCTTTTGTGTTGAAATACGCTTCGTCGGCAGCCCACATCACGGGAAAACCCTTTGTCTCGTCCGAAACATTCACGTGGCTCACCGAACATTTCCGCACCTCGCTTTCGCAAATGAAACCCGAACTCGACCTGTTGTACGCCTCGGGCGTCAACCACATGTATTACCACGGGTCGCCCTATTCGCCAAAAGACGCGGCTTGGCCCGGATGGATGTTCTACGCCTCCGTCAACATGAACGCCAACAACACTATATTCAGAGATGTCATCGGACTGAACAGTTACGTGAAACGTACACAGTCATTCCTGCAGTACGGAACGCCGGACAACGACTTCCTGCTGTACATCCCCATTTACGACATCTGGCAGGAACAACCCGGCTTATACCTGATGTTTGACATCCACAAAATGCGCCATGTAATGCCGGCATTTTTCCAAATGGTGGTCAACATCCAAAAACTCGGTTTTGAAACAGACTATATCTCCGATAAATATTTGCTGCAAACCACCGTCAAAAACGGCTTGCTGCAAACGCCCGGCGCGGCTTACAAAGCAATCATCGTGCCGAACGTACATTATATGCCGACGGAAACGATGGCGCAACTTGTGAAACTCGCTCAGGACGGCGCAACCATCATTTTTGCCGACCACATTCCCGCCGACGTACCGGGATTGAAAGATCTGGAAACACGACGCGCCAAGCTGAAAGAAATGGCAAAAGCGATACCCGTCGAAGAAACCTTTCCTGCGGCGGTAAGCAAACCGCTGGGTAAAGGAAAAATCATCTACGGAAATGATTATCCCGAATTGTTGCAGGTTACAGGCGTACAACCGGAAGAACTCCCCGTAAAATACGGAGCAAGTTTTATCCGCCGTCAAAATGAAACGGGACACCACTATTTCATATCCATGCTGGGCAATCATCGCATAGCCGACTGGGTGAAACTGTCCGTTGATGCGACTTCCGCCATGATTTACAATCCGCTCACGGAAGAAAGCGGGAAAGCCGCCGTGCGGACAAGCAACGGGCAAACGGAAGTGTATCTGGAACTTGAACCCGGACAATCCGTCATACTGAAAACATTCCACTCACAACAAGTCAGTGCGCCGGACTATGCTTATTACGACAAAGCCGCATCCAAAGCCGTTACGGGCGAATGGAAATTCCGCTTCACCGACGGTATGCCCGCCATTGACGGCGAATATACCATGAACGGTTCACCCGTGTCATGGACGGAGGTGGCTCATGACAGCGCAACGGTGTATGCCGGCACAGGAAGATATTCGGTCACGTTCAACCTGAACGAACAGGCGGACGAATGGCTGCTGGATCTGGGTAAACTGTGCGAAAGCGCCCGTGTGTATGTCAACGGACAAGATGCAGGTATCGTATGGTCGCTGCCGTTCACACTAAAAATAGGCAAATACCTGCAACAGGGTGAAAACAAATTGGAAATAGACGTCACCAACCTGCCCGCCAACCGTATCCGCGACTACGACAAACGCGGCGTAAAATGGCGTATTTTCAAAGACATTAATATCGTCAGCGTGTTTTACAAAGACATTAACTTCGGCATTTGGGGCGTGTCGCCATCCGGACTGACCGACGAAGTAACTTTAACGCCGCTGACCGCGAAAACCATTTATTAATTCACTGAATGGCAAGAATAAGATACAGGTATAATCCGGATACGTTAAGTTACGAAAAGGTCGAAATCAGTGTGAAAGTGCTGGCAAAGAAATTTTTGTTGCTGGTGTTCGGATCGTTGTTGGTAGGTATAGTGTCCATCTTCTTTTTGTCCTCATTTTTCAGCACGCCAAAGGAAAAAATGATGTCCCGCGAATTGGACAGCATCATCTTCAATTATAAAATGTCGAATCAAAAAATGGAACAAATGTCGAAAATATTAAACGACATGCAACAAAGAGACGACAATATTTACCGCACCGTTTTTGAGTTGGAGCCTATCTCGTCGTCCATACGACAGGCGGGATTTGGCGGCGTGAACCGCTATGCATCTCTGGAAGGATACAACAATTCCGAAATGATGATCCAAACCGCCAAAAGAGTGGATCAACTGACCAAACAGATATACATACAGTCGAAATCCTACGACGAACTGATTAATTGCGCCAAGAACCACGAACAAATGCTGGCGACACACCCCGCTATCCAGCCGGTAAGCAACAAAGATCTGAAACGGATGGTTTCCGGTTACGGGATGAGGTTTCACCCTATTTATCATATAGTACGTATGCACTACGGAATGGATTTCACCTGCGATGTGGGAACGGACGTCTATGCGACGGGCGACGGCGTTGTATCCGATGTGAGATATTCCGGAGGTTTCGGCAACAGAATCGTGATCGATCACGGTTTCGGCTATAAGACCCTTTATGCACATTTGAGCAAATTCGCAGTGAAGCCCGGAGAACATGTAAGGCGCGGACAACTAATCGGTTATTCCGGTAATACGGGAGATTCCGTGGGACCGCACCTGCATTATGAAGTGCACAAGGATGATGAACCCGTGAATCCCATCAATTATTATTATGAAGATTTATCGACCGAAGAATACGCTTTAATCTTAGATATAGCAAGTTCCGGAGAGGTATTTGACTAAAAAACAGACAACAAATGCCCTACAGAAGGCTTCCCAATACTGACGCGGCTCGTTTAAAAGCATTAAATCAGGCGCTTTCAAAAGGAAAAGAACTTCCACCTTTCAGGTTGGCGTTTTCACAGGGAACTTTCAGCCGCATACAAGGATTCCTTCCCTCTTTTGACGCCGCGGTTCGTCTGCACAAAAACACATACAGCACGACTATACGGAAAAACAGAGACTACCCGGGCAATTTCAGAAAAGCGCGGCTATACATCTCTCACTTCATTCAAGTGATGAACATGGCAATTGCACGGGGCGAGCTGCAAAGCCATATGCGCACATTTTACGGAATAGACGAACGGGACGGAAAAGTGCCTGAGATGCACAACGAAACCGACGTGATTAAATGGGGCGAGCGAGTGATTGCAGGAGAAACGGAACGGCTACGCAAAGGCATGACGCCTATCACCAATCCCACCATTGCTGTGGTAAAAGTATGGTATGAGCAGTTTATGGAAGCATACAGAGCAAAAGAAATCAGTAAAAAAAACGGCGTACGGATACTTAATGACGTTTCTTTATTGCGGACACAAGCCGACGCTATTATCCTCAATGTCTGGAACGAGGTGGAAGCGCACTTTGCGGAACTTCCAGAAGATGAAATGCGACGGAAATGTATGCAATACGGTGTTGTGTACGTGTACCGCAGAGGAGAACAAAAACCCGACTGACCAAAAAACAAAAGGCTTGGCTGCCAATAACGGACATCATGCAGCCAAACCTCCGTTCCATAACCAAACCTCATTGATTATTACTAAGACGAAAAACCTCCAAAACGTTGCGTCAAATTTTGAAAAAATTTTGCCATTTTGGTAGTCAATTGATTTTCAAAATAATATTTTGAGGTTAATACGCGATTTGTACCGTTGTGCTGTCCGGATAAAAATACGCAAATCCCTATTCAGGAAAATACCTGTCGGCGATCGGATTCCCTAATGGGCATTTTGGGATAATTATCTCCGTAGGCGGAAGGGTAAGTAGCGCCTGCCACCATCTGTTTTGCTTGATTTTACCGTCTTTTGCGGCGCTGTTTATTGAGCCAGCGAGAAACGGATGAACTTCACCACTTTCAAGTCCTTGTCGGCTTCTTTCAAGTAGTCGCCTACGTTTTTCTTGCTATCTTTGATGAACTCTTGATGAATCAGTGTTTGTTCTTTATAAAACTTTTCCAGTTTTCCACTGGCGATTTTTCTCAACAAATCATCAGGCTTACCGGCATTTCTCGGATCGTTTTTGGTTTGTTCCAACGCTATTTCCATCTCTTTTTTCACGGTTTCCTCCGGAACACTTTCCTTGTCCACGGCGATGGGGTTCATGGCGGCAACTTGCATGGCTACATCTCTCCCCACTTGCTTATCCGTCAATTTTTGGGAAAAACCGACCAGACATGCCAATTTGTTGCCGGGATGGATGTAGGCGACCACTTCCGACGCTTCCAGAGAGTCAAAAAAATTCAGTTCAATTTTTTCTCCGATAATGGCAACTTTTTCGTTGATGCCTTCCGTTACGCTGATATCGTTTACCGTCAACTGTTTCACTGCATCCAAAGTGGTTACGCCTTCTTTCAAGGCGGTAGCGGCAACTTCTTCGGTGAATTTGATAAAATCGGCGCCTTTTGCCACGAAATCCGTTTCGCAACTCAACACGATGAGCACACCTTTTGAGGCGTCGGGGGAAACCTTCGCGATCACACAACCTTCCGTTGTTTCGCGATCGGCACGCTTGCTGGCAACTAATTGTCCTTTCTTGCGGATGATAGAAATGGCTTCGTCGTAATTGCCGTTGGCTTCTTCCAATGCCCTTTTACAGTCCATCATGCCTGCACCCGTTATTTTTCTAAGTTTTGCTACTTCTGCTGCACTTATAGTCATTGATGTGATTTTTTTGTTAAATTATTCCTCAACTGTTTTTTTTATCGGTCTTTTGGTTAATTTTTTGACAAATTTCCTGTCTTCTACCTCGTCGTCTTCAGATTCGTTTGTCGATTGGTGCTTAACCTTTTTGTTTTTTTGAAGAGTGTCTTCTTCATTGGATTTTTCCAGTTTGCGTTCATTGTCTCCTTCCTGCATGGCTGCAATCACCGTGTCTATCACCAAAGCGATGGAATTGGCGGCGTCGTCATTGGCAGGAATCGGAAAATCGATCAGTTCCGGGTCGGAATTGGTATCTACCATGCCGAACACGGGAATATTCAGGCGGCGGGCTTCATTCACGGCAATATGTTCTTTCATGATGTCCACCACGAAGAGCGCTGCCGGAAGACGTCCCATATCGGCAATGCTTCCGAGATTTTTTTCCAGTTTGGCGCGTTGCCGGTTGATTTGCAACTTTTCTCTTTTTGCCATGTTGTCGAAAGTGCCGTCGGTGACCATTTTATCTATGGCTGCCATTTTTTTTATGGCTTTGCGGATGGTGGGAAAATTGGTCAACATACCTCCCGACCAGCGTTCGGTGACATACGGCATCCCTACCGGTTTTACCTTTTCGGAAACAATGTCTTTCGCCTGTTTTTTGGTGGCGACAAACAGTATTTTCCTGCCCGATTTGGTGATTTGTTTCAGCGCCTGAGCGGCTTCTTCCAGTTTCACCTGTGTTTTTTGCAGGTCAATGATATGGATACCGTTGCGTTCCATGAAGATATATGGCGCCATGTGCGGATTCCACTTTCTTTTCAGGTGTCCAAAATGACAACCTGCTTCTAATAATTGCTCTATACTTACTTTTGACATTTATTTGTGATTAAGATGTTTACTTTCTTTTTACATTTTTTTTGATGCAACGCCGCAGTAGCAAATCCATGCCGGATATGGTCTGCAGGGTTTAGATACTAAACTTCATCCGGATATTCGCCGATATTAACGTTTACTGAACTGGAAGCGTTTACGGGCTTTGGGTCTGCCGGGTTTTTTGCGTTCCACCTCGCGCGGGTCGCGGGTCATGAATCCTGCTGCTTTCAACTTGGGCTTGTTGGTTTCGTCGAGTTTGACAAAAGCCCTGGAGATAGCCAGCCGCAAGGCTTCTGCCTGCCCTTTGATGCCTCCGCCGTCTAAATTAGCTTTAATATCGTATTGCCCTGCCATTTCCAGTACATTAATCGGCTGCGCTACAATGTAGCGGAGTGTCTCAAGGGGAAAATATGCCGTTAATTCCTTATTATTGACGGTGATATTGCCGCTGCCTGCGCGGAGATATATGCGGGCGACCGCTGTTTTTCTTCTTCCTATAGCGTTTATGACTTCCATGAATTATTTGATGATATTAAGATTGATTGCTTTGGGTTGCTGGGAGACATGAGGATGTTCGGTGCCTGCATATACGTGAAGGTTACGGAACAGAGCCGAACCCAACCGGTTTTTGGGCAACATGCCTTTTACGGCTGTTTCCACAATGGCGATGGGATTTTTACTCATCACCTGTTCGGCGGTAGCTATACGCTGCCCACCCGGATAGCCGGTGTGGCGGACATATTCCTTCTCTTTCCGTTTGTTGCCCGTGAAACGGACTTTTTCTGCATTAATCACGATGACATTATCTCCACAATCCACATGTGGCGTATAAGCGGGCTTGTGCTTACCTCTGAGCATAATAGCTATCTTGGCGCTCAAACGCCCGACTATCTCATTTTGGGCGTCAACGACCACCCATTCCTTGTTTGCGGCTTCCTTATTGACCGAAACTGTTTTGTAACTTAGCGTATCCACTGGATAATATTTGTTTTTAATCGTTTAAAATTCAATTAAATACCGTACTTTCGTCAGAAAAATACGGAACGCAAAGGTATAATTAAATTTGTAATTATCCACTTTTTTTATCTTTTTTGGCTAAATCTTTTTTTGAGGCGCTATTGCCTTTTTTGATTAGGATGATTATTAACCACAAAGGACACGGAGAACACAGAGTTTATTTTTCCTCTGTGCCCTCTGTGATCTCTGTGGTTAATAATCATCCATAAGATTAAAAGATGATTAGGATTTCGGGATTCCCCACCTTCGGAGGGGTGTTTGAAGGACTGGGGTGGTTCCCTGTATCTTGAGAACGTTTGAAGACCTTTCATATTTGCCTAGTCGAGAAAAGCACACCGTCTTTCGGACACCTCCACAGGAGGGGAACGTAGGACAGCGATTAAGTCCCTGCGGGACTTTGCGTGATAGACAGTGCCCGTGATTGCTCGTCCGTAAGCTAAAGCATACAGTTAATAAAGTATCGTCCCTGCGGGACTTAGTCGCTGATGTGATTGCTCGCCCGTAAGCTAAAGCATACGGTTAATAAAGTATCGTCCCTGCGGGACTTTGACAGTGTCAGGTTTTGCTCAGTCGAGAAAAGCACACCGTCTTTCGGATACCTCCACAGGAGGGGAATGCAGGACAACCTGACATTGATCGGTGCGTAACATGAGTGATTGAAATCGTTTTTTATAATTTGTGCGATATAATAGCACCTCAAAAAAAGATTTAACCTCTTTTTTCAAAAAAATCATCAAAAGAAGGAGAATGCATATCCGACCATGACGGATGCTGCGCCCAGGCGGTTGCTTCCATTGGTGTCGTCCTGCTGAACGGCGATGAGTCCGTAGTTGCCGCCGCCTTCGATGAAGAAAAAGTTGCGGCCGCAGCGGTAGCGCAGCCCGATGTTGCCTGTGACGCCGAAGTTGCTGCTTTTCATTTCGCCGGTGATGTTGGTCGATCCGAAGGGTATTTCGTTTTGCAGGACGACGGCGAAGGCGGGTGCGATCGCGGAGAGTTGCTGTTGTGTTTGGGGGTCGATCCTGTCCCAGCACAGCGTTGTGCCCGAGGCGTCGGCATAGAGGCGGCTACTGCCTTTCGACACCTGTTTGCCCGACACCAGAAAGGATACGAAGGGTCCCGCGTGGAGATAAACGCTCCACGGCGAGTTGCCCAGCCCGATGGTGTACTGCGCCAGCAGCGGAATCATCACGTAGTCGAATTTCACCGTGTTGCTGATGTCGGCGTAGTAGTACGGGGGCATTTGCGCTGCCGCTCCTGCCAGCGCATTGATGATGTTTTGGTCAACGTTTGTACCCATGGCGGTAGCCATTTCCGTGACGAGGCGCTGGGTGGGCATTGCCTGCATACCGTCTTTTTTGCCGCCCTGTCCGCTGTATTCCACCCCGAGCCGTAGCGACCATGCGGGGGTAAGTTGCAGTTCGGTAAAAACGCCCATGCCGGAAGCCGTCCGCGAGGCGTAGCCTTCGCTCACCGGCGTATTGTTCCCGCCTGCCGTGATGTTGGGGATGTTAAGCCCTGCACGGAATCCAAACCTGACGTTTTGCGCCGTCGCCACGCCCAAAGTTAAAAACATGGCTGCCATGCAGCCCGCAATATGTTTGTTTATCATGTTCAATTAAATTTCAATTCACTATTCACTATTCATTATTCACTATTCACTATTTACTGTTATTCGTCCACTGTCCATACGAAGGCTTTCAGTCCCTGCTGTTCGGCGCTTTCGTCGAGTTCGTGCAGGTCGTTCAGCAGGTCGGGTACTTTTTTGTCGTCCATGATGGCGAGCACCGCGGTGTTCATGCCGGGCCATGTATGGCTTCCGTAGTGGGGTTCGCCCTTGTCGCTGCCGCGTCCTTTGACGGTTTGCCACTGGGTGAAGCCGCGCACCT
>JAISWR010000068.1 GCA_031270985.1 Bacteroidales bacterium
AGCGCGAAATCCGCCCGTTTGAACTGATAAAAGACTTTAATAAACGTACGCTGATAACTTCTGACGTAGAGCCGACTACTTTTTACAACGGCATACAAAAAATTAATATAATTGATTGGCTGTTAAATAATTAAATTTGATTATATTCCGCTTTGCCCCATTTGTTTGGGGGTGCGGGGTTTTTTGTTTCAATATTTTGTCGATTTCAAACGGACACAGGCAAACCCAGACACTGTCAAAGTCCCGCAGGGACAACACTTTATTCACCGTATGCTTCAGCTTACGGACACAGGCAAACCCTGACACAGTCAAAGTCCCGCAGGGACGACACTTTATTAACCGTATGCTTCAGCTTACGGACACAGGCGATCATCGTTTTTTATAATTTGTGCGATATAATAGCACCTCAAAAAAAGATTTAGCCATTTTTTTGAATTTTTTTGATCTCTCAATTTTCAATTCTTCCGTATGCAAAAAATCATTAATTTTGCGGCGTATAAAAATATCAAAGGCATGAATTTATCACGCGCTTTTGTTGTTGCCCTGTTTGCAACGACGCTTGTGCAATTGACCGGTGCACAGGTGCCCGTTGCCGTTTCGACGGAAAAAACGGTGATTGACGGAAAAACTTACTACCTGCATACGGTGAAGCAGGGAGAAACGTTGTATTCTATCAGTAAGGCGTACAATGTCCTGCAAAAGGATATTGTGTTCAACAATCCGGAAAGCCTTGAAAATATCCGAGTGGGTCAGAAGCTCAAAATACCGGAAAAGTCCGAAACAACGCCGCCTCAAAAACAGTTGGAATCCTCCCGACACATCTATCACATTGCCGAAAAGGGACAAACGGCGTTCGCTATCACGAAGCTGTATGAGATTACTTTGGAGGAACTGTACCGGAATAATCCCGAGCTGGAACATTCGCCGTTGCAAGTCGGACAGGTGGTGGCCATCCCCAAAAAAGAAACGCCGGACGCCGTTGCGCCTGCTCCGGTTTCGCTTCCCATGGCGGATTACCGGACGCACGAAGTGAAAAGACGCGAAACGCTGTTTTCCATATCTAAAGATTACGAGACGGATATGAACCGTATTTTGGAAGCCAATCCCGAAATTGATCCGGTACGCAAGAACCTCAAAGTGAGGCAGATCATCAAAATACCATATCCCGACCTTGCCCCGATAAGTATCCCCGTTGATATGTCGCAAGCAGACACGGTGATTGTCAGACAGGATCTGGCGCCGGATACCTGTTCGCGCACCACGCAAAAGGAATTTCGCATTGCTCTGCTGCTGCCACTGTTTATCGCGGACAATTTTCCTGCAATATCGCCCGATACCACCATGACGCGCGATAACGAAGGACGCTACCGGCGCAAAGACGGTTCTTACTGGATGAACGCCCGTTCCGAAAATGCCGTTGAATTTTATCAGGGAGCATTGCTGGCAATTGATTCGCTGAGAAAAAAAGGACTGGCGGCAAAAATACTCGTGTTCGACACCGGTCGCGACACCATTAAGATAACACAGATACTCGCCGACCCCCTCATGAAGGATATGGACTTGATAATAGGCCCGTTTTATACGGAACAAATCCATCGAATGGCGCATTTTGCACAAGAAAACAGGATTTTTTACATATCGCCCGTTTCTACCAATATCGAATCGCTGAAAAACAACCCCTATCTGATACAGGTCAATTCGGGAGAAATCAATTCCGTGCCTCCGATGGCGGATTTCATTGCCGACAAGGACAAGAACAAGGACAGCATCCGCGTGATACTGATGAGCAACAAGGCGGAAACAGACCAAACGCTTTTTGAGGCTTACCGAAACAGGCTGCAGTCCTTATTGCCCGATTCATTGTTCACCGCGGTGAGGTTCAACATTGACAGCATGATGACGCCTCCGCAATATCTGCAAAAAAACAAGCCCAATATTGTGATCGTGACGGCCAGCAACGAAGCATTCATCAATCTGCTGGCGGCACAACTCAACGCCGCCACGTATGACTACGCCATCAACCTGTACGGACTTGACGTCTGGACGCGGTTTGTCAATCTGGACGCGGAATACCTGCACCATCTCGAATTTCGTTTTGCCTCCGCTTACCATATCGATTATACACGCAAAGACGTGCTGCAATTCCTGCGAAAATACCGGAAATACTATCACTCCGAACCGGTAAACAAACAGGAAGGATCCACGTGGTCTATGTTCCAATACGCTTTTTTGGGATACGACGTCATGTTTTTTTTCGGTTCCGCCATGCAACAGTACGGCAAAAATTTCGGATACTGCATCTCGCATTTCAACCTGCCCATGCTCCAGTCCGATTTTCATTTTACCAAGGTAAACTTCGAAAGCGGACACCGTAATACCCGCCAGGACGTCTATCATTACACCAAAACATATTCAATAATGAAAGAAAAACTTGCAAAGGAATATTAAAATTTTATATCTTTGTGCCAATTTAAATAAAATCCTTAACCCATGAAAAAATTCATCATCATCATCATCATTGTC
The DNA here is from genome assembly GCA_031270985.1 of Bacteroidales bacterium. GTDB lineage: Bacteria > Bacteroidota > Bacteroidia > Bacteroidales > UBA4181 > JAIRLS01. Next base: position 2,524 of record JAISWR010000068.1, read on the forward strand.
ACGTTATGTTACGGACATCTTGCGTTTGCCTCCTCGCCGTGGGATGAGGCGAAAAAAATTGAAGCGCAGATAGCGCGGACAAATTTCCCCAATAAAGTGTTCAACATCAAAGATTTCGGTGCAAAGCCGGACAATCCGGAGGCGCCGTGCCACAAGGCGATCAATGACGCCATCCTGCAATGCAGCCTTTCCGGAGGCGGGCAAGTGCTGATACCCGCCGGTACGTACTACACGGGGCCTGTCACCCTGAAAAGCAACGTAAACCTGCATCTGGAAGAAGGCGCAACATTGAAATTTTCCACCAATCGCAGCCTGTATCTCCCCGCAGTGATCACCCGCTGGGAAGGCGTGGACTGCTATAACTACCACCCGCTGATTTATGCCTACGGCGAACGAAATATCGCCATCACCGGCAAGGGAACAATAGACGGGCAAGGCTCCAACGAACATTGGTGGCCCCTGTGCGGTTCGCCCCGCTACGGATGGAAGGCAGGCATCGTTTCGCAAGGTCAGGGCGGACGGAAAAAACTTCTGGGCTTCGAACAGTCCGGCGCTCCCATCGAAGAACGCATCATGGGCGAAAACGAAGCGTTGCGTCCTCAACTCATCAACCTGTACAAATGCAACACCATCCTCATCAGCGATGTGAAACTCACCAACTCGCCGTTCTGGGTGATTCACCCCCTGATGTGCGAAAACCTGATCGTGTCGGGTGTACACATCAACAGCCATGGCCCCAACAACGACGGTTGCGACCCCGAATCAAGCAAAAACGTGCTGATAGAAAAATGCTTCTTTGACACAGGCGACGACTGCATCGCCATCAAATCGGGCAGAAACAACGACGGACGCCTGTGGAGCATCCCCAGCGAAAACATCATCGTGCGCGGCTGCAAAATGCTGGACGGACACGGCGGCGTGGTGATAGGCAGCGAAATATCGGGCGGCTACAAAAACCTTTTCGTTGAAGATTGCGACATGGACAGCCCCGACCTCGAACGGGTTATCCGCATTAAAACCAACACCTGTCGCGGCGGCATCGTGGAAAACGTGTTTGTACGCAACATCAAGGTAGGACAATGCAAGGAAGCGGTGCTGAAAATCAACTTGCTGTACGAACCGCGCGAGGAGTGCAACCGTGGCTTCCCACCCACCGTACGGAACGTGTCCCTCGAAAACGTAACCTGCGAAAAAAGCCAGTACGGAGTGTTGCTGGTAGGATTGGAAGAATCGCAAAACATCTATGACATCAGCGTGAAAAACTCCAAATTCAATAACGTGGCAAAAGGCAACCAGATTACGGGCGCCAAAAACGTGGTGCTGCAGAACCTGTCCCTGAACGGGGAAAAAGCCGACCAGACCATCAATTAAACAACGCTGTGCGATTCATGAAACCAACTTTTCTTCCTGTCGCATTGCTGCTGCTCACAATGACGACATGCGGCTTTTGTGTGTTTGCGCCGTCTTTCGGCAACGACGGCGCGGACACCGACAGCCTGTCGGTGCACTTCGCATCGCCGCCGTTTCCTGCCGCCGCCGATTTCTCCGGCGAATCCCTGCCGCTCGAACGTTTTGACGTGCGCGAAGCCTTGGAACGCGAACTAATCGTAAACGCCAACTTCCATTCCAATACCTTGCAGTACCTGAAACGCGCCTATCGCTATTTCCCCGTCATAGAGCCTATCCTGGCAGAAAACAATATCCCCGGCGACTTTAAATTCCTTGCGCTGATCGAAAGCGATTTCCTCTACAAAGTATCACCGAAAGGAGCCGCAGGCTTTTGGCAATTCATCAAGGATTCCGCCATCGAATGCGGACTGGAGGTAAACAGCGAAGTGGACGAACGCTATCATCTGGAAAAAGCAACCGTCGCCGCCTGCAAATCACTCAACAACGCCTGCAAAATGTTCGGCAGTTGGACCATGTCGGCGGCAGCATACAATATGGGAACGGCAGGACTGAGCAAACAGGCAAACAGGCAACAATGCGACAATTATTACGATTTGCTGCTCAGCGACGAAACCATGCGCTACGTATTCCGCATTGTGGCGGTGAAACTGATAATGAACGAACCGGAAAAATACGGTTTTTCTGTCCCAGAAAATGAAAAATACAACCCTGTCCCCTACACGGAAGTGGAAGTCAAAACATCCGTTGACGACTGGGCAAAGTTTGCCATAGAACACCACACCACCTACAAAATGCTGAAATTGTTGAACCCCTGGTTGAGAGACGCCAAACTCACCAACGCAGCAAAAAAAACCTATGTGATAAAACTCCCCGAAGAGTGACGCGCATCAATGATCGCAACAATTGGTAAGATGTTCGCCATCGGGCGCGTCACGTTCGCCTGAATACCCTCGTCAATCCCGATACAGTACGCTCCATGGCCACTTTCCGCAACGCCCGTAGTATCTTTGGCGTGGAATCGCCCAAAACGACAACGCCGGATGGGTTTTTCCGGTTATCGCCGTCAGATCTGCGGCGCTGACGGGATAACGCCTACATCTTTATTCAACTGTTCCCAAATTTTGTCTTTCAGCAGCGCAATGCCCATACCGGAAACGGCGCTGATGAATACCGGATCGAGATGTTGCAGGACGGTTTTCATCTCGGCCAGCAATTCGCTGTCGAGCATATCGCATTTGGTGACGGCAACAAGCCGTCTTTTGTCCAGCAGTTCCGGATTATAAAGCGTCAGTTCTTTCAGCAGTATCTGATATTCTGTCTCTATGTCTTTGCTGTCGGCAGGAATCATGAAAAGCAGCACGGAGTTACGTTCGATATGCCGCAAGAAACGTATGCCCAGCCCTTTCCCCAGATGTGCGTCTTCAATGATGCCCGGAATGTCGGCCACCACAAAGGATCGGTTGT
>JAISWR010000085.1 GCA_031270985.1 Bacteroidales bacterium
TACGGGGAGATGCTGGAGAGGAGGGATGCGGAGATAAGGGAGTTGAACAGGGAGATAGGCGAACTTCGGTATCAGCTGAAGGAAATGCGTGACAAAAGGCAGAATACTTCCGGCCTTGATCGTCGTGAACGTGTGGCCTTAAGCGCGGCGGCGGAGCCTGCGCCACAATACAGGGATGAATAAAGACATATCACTGCGGCGCTACTGCCCTGCGCGTGACAAAAATTACTGTTTTTTTGCCGATATTGCTATAATATGCTTATTTTCAGCGGTTTATTTTGTTTTTAACTTACATTTTCCCCTGTCATTAACGGGGGTTTATTTTCTGTAAAAATACGGCGAAATCCGTATTTTTTAAACATAACGCCCTTTTATCCCCCCCCTTTTTTTTCTATTTTGGCCGTCCAACTGGCCGTCCAACTGGCCGTCCAACTCCAAAAAGGGAGTTTTTTGCAGGTGTGCGGGCAAAAAAAAACCGCCTGAATCGGCGGCGGAAACACTGTGTATATTGCTATTTTACAGCGAATTACCCATTATGTAAGTCATACGGCGCGATATGGCCGGAAAATTAACCCTGAATGGAAGTAACCGGTAAAAGTGTACAATTCGTTTTTTTTGAAAAAAAGGGGTATAGGCGTGGTTTTTAGGCGGTTAGTGGATGGGGGAGAGTGTACAATTCGTTTTTGCCCCCATATATCTTCAAGAGGCAAAACAGTTAGAAGAACTCCGGAAGAAACAGCGCAGCCGAAATGATGAGTTACGCAAAGAAATTACCATGAATCAGTCCGCTGAGGGTTCTATGGTGAGGATGCGTGCGGAGTTGTCAAAGATGACCAAAGCCTACGACGAAATGTCTAAGACAATGCGTGAATCGGATGCAGGCCGTCAGGCGCAAAAGGACATCAAGTCGCTTGTCGATGAGTTGAAAGAACTCGAACATGCCACCGGACGCGACAATCGCAACGTGGGCAATTATTTTAATTCCATCAAAAAGGGACTGATAGGCGCTGTGGCGATAATGGGGATAGACGATGTGATGGGTACGTTGAAAGGAGCTTTTAATACGATCGTAGATTTTGAACAGGCCAACGCCAACCTCGCCGCTGTGATGGGAGAATCGGTAGACAAGATGAAGCCGCTAACGGAAGAGGCAAAGCGGTTGGGAGAGACAACCGAATACAGCGCATCGCAAGTGACGGAGTTGCAGACGGAACTTGCAAAGCTGGGATTCAGCCAGCAGGAGATAGCAGGCTCTACGGAGTGGATATTGAAGTTTGCCACCGCAATGGATACCGACCTTGCCAGCGCGGCAGCGCTCACCGGCAACGCTCTGCGGGCTTTCGGAATGGATGTGTCGGAAACGGAGCGCGTAGTGTCTGTGATGGCTGTGGGTGCCAACAAAAGCGCGCTAGATTTTAGCGATTTACAAACCGCGCTCGCAGACGTCATACCGATAGCCGCAAGGCTGAACTTCACCATTGAGGATGTAGTGGCCTTGCTCGGCGTACTGTCCGACAGCGGATTCGATGCGGCAAGCGCGGGGACGGCAACGAGAAACATCATGCTCCAATTGGCGGACAGTAGCGGAGAATTGGCGCAGTCGCTCGGTCGTCCGGTGACAAGTCTGGATGATTTGATAGTCGGATTGAAGGAACTGGACGCACAAGGCGTCAGCCTGAAAGAAACGCTCGACATGACCAGCAAACAGAGCGTAGCGGCATTCAATACCTTCCTGAAAGGAACAGACAGCCTGACAACCTTGCGCGACAGCATCACCGACGTAGGCGACGAACTTACGCAATTACAGGAAACGCGAATGAACACCGTAGCAGGAGCGACAAAACAGCTAAGCTCAGCGGTGGAAGGACTGATCTTGAGGTTCTCGGAAACTACGGGCATATTCCGTGCGCTCATCTCCGCATTGACCGGATTGGTGAACCTGCTGGCCAAATGTGCAGGATTTTTAAAGGTGGCCACCATTGCAGCACTGTCGTATGTGGCGGCGGTGAAACTGTCCGTGCTGTGGACAAAGGCCGGAACGAGCGCAACGCTCCTAAGCATCGCCGCGCTAAAAGCCAAAACTTTTGCGCTGAATACCGCAAAAGCGGCTACATGGCTGTATTCGGCTGCCGTCTCACTGCTTGCCGGAAACATCAGAGGAGCGGCGTTCGCCTTTCAGGTGTTCGCAACAGCGATCAAAGCCAATCCGATAGGGCTGGCGCTATCCGCCGTCTCGCTGCTTGTCACCGGAATCATCGCCCTTACGCGCAGAACCAGAGAGGCAGGCTCGGCAGTGTCCGAGTTCAGCGTGCAACTTTCCAAAGAGAAAAAGGGTGCTGACGACCTGTTTACCGCACTGAAAAAAAGCAATGAAGGAACAAGCGAACGAGCGCAACTGATAGGGGAGATCAACGAAAAATACGGCTCATATCTTAAAAACCAACTGGACGAAAAGTCATCGCTGGAAGATATAGCCAAAGCGCAAAAGGAAGTGAACGAAGCAATAACGGACAACCTTGTCATGAAAGGCATGGAAAAAGGATTGTCTAAATACATGGATAAGGTGGCCGACGCACAAGAATCATACGCCAAAAGGATGGAAAGGGTGTTAAGTTACCTTTCTAACGCCGACAAAGGTACGTTCATCGCAAGTATGGAAAAGATTGAGGACGCGTTCAGAAAGGGGGGAATGTCATCGGAAGAAATGAACGTTAAGGTGAAGGAATTATTCTATTCGATGGGTGTTAGCAAATGGAATGAAAACGCTATGGAAAAATTATGGGTATTCAGAAACGGTCTTGAAAATTTAAAAGAAAAAGACGACGAACTCGCAACCGCTCATAGCCGTTTAAATGAAGTGTTTTCCGCCTATTGGAAGGAAATAGATAAAGGCAAAGATGCGACGGATGATTCTAACGCCTCCGCAGAGGACAAAATTACCGTAAGCATTAGAATAGCCGCCATACAGAAAGAACTGATAGAACAGGAAGAAAAACTGAAAACCCTTCGCGCGGGCGGCTCTGTTGTGGATTTAAAAGGGATAGAAACGGCGGAGCAAAAGATAAAAGCCCTTAAAGAGGAACTGGGAACGCTGACGGGCGCACAGGCGACGGGCGGCAGCAAGGGCAACAAGACGACGGACGATGAAAAAGCGTCCAAAGCAAGGGTAGAAATATGGCTTCGGGAAAAGGACGCTATCGCAGAGGTGATGAAAGAGGAATCGGAAGACTTGAAAAACTCGCTTGCCGAACGTCTGTCCTATTCCGAACAGTATTACGGCGACCTGATAGACAAAGTGAATATTCAGGCAGAAGCCGAATTGAGCACGACAGGGAAAAGCGTTGATGAACAGGAGAACATTCGCGACAAGTCCAACAGGGAAATAGAGAGATTACAGCAGCAGTCGGCAGACAACCGCGTGAAAATCATCGAAAACGAAACGAAACGCATCATTGATGAACTTTCCAAACAGAAGGCTGCGATGGAAAAGGCTATGGATATTGATGAAAAGCGGGAGATTGCCAGTATAAGCGCGTCCGATGTGGAGCAATACGAACAGGAGCGCGAGAGAATACAGGCAAAATACAGGCAAAAACGCATAGACGCCGAAAAAAGGGGGATAAAGGAGATTATATCCATGCTTGACAATCTGATTAACAAAGAGGAATTTACCTCAGAACAGCGTGCGGATTTGGCGGAAAAACTTGCTGACGCCAAAATAGAACTTGAAGAAGTGACGCTGGACGCGCAGATAAAAGCTCAAGAAGATTCCTTAAAATCGGACGAAGAGAAGCATAAAAAGAAGATGGAACTGAACAAGGAGGAGATAGCGGCGATAAAGAAATATGCCGACATAACGCTTGATTTGTTTTCTTCGATAGCCGACTTGATCGGCGCTATTGCCGACCGTAACATCAGCAAGTTAGATGAACAGATAGATGCGATTAACGCGGCAAAGGATGCGGAGTTGGAGCGTCTTGAGGAGGCGGGCGGAACGGAAGAGACGATCGCGGCGGAACGGGCGCGGATAGAAGCGCAGGCGGCAGCGCAGACGGAACGGCTGGAAGCGGAAAAGCAACGCCAGAGGGAACGGGCGGCACGATGGGAAAAGGCGAATGCCTTAGCGCAGATTCAGTTCAACACGGCAATGGCCATCATGAACATCCTCTCGACAACCAAGCCGTGGGCTTTGGCTATAGCCCTGACGATAGTAGCCGCCAAGATAGGCGCAGCGAAAACGGCAGCCGTCGCCGCCATTCCGATACAAAAGTACGCACACGGCGGCGAAGACGTCGAAGGCTTGGCAATTGTCGGAGACGCAGGAAAAAAGGAATATATCCGGACGAAAGGCGGAAAGATATATGAGACGCCCGCCCACGATACGCTGTTGAACCTCCGAGAGAAAGTGGATATTTTCCCCGATTACCGTTCCCTCATTGCGGCACAAAACAGGGAAATAGCAGGAAAATACAGTGACCTGCACGGTGAAAAAATCGACTATCATAAGCTGAGCACAATGATTAGCAAACCGATTTGCCACGCTATCGAAGCAAACAAGTCAAATATCAGCATCAATTACGACGATAAATATAACTGGCAGGTAAAGGACGGGAACGACAAGATGAACTACCTGAATAAAAGACTAAGCATGTAAAAAATGCTTATCTTTGAAGTGCGGAAAAGCCGCTACGATTGCCACAAGTTGTGCAAATTGAGGAAATGAAATTTGCTTACTAAAAAAACAGGATTAGTCCCTGTTTTAGTCCCATTGAATCACAATCGTCTGATTGTCAATGTTTATAGTGGAGGTAAGGGGAATCGAACCCCTGACCTTTTGACTGCCAGTCAAACGCTCTAGCCAACTGAGCTATACCCCCGTTTGCGGTGCAAAAATAGATGAAATATTTTGTACCGACAAATATCTTTGTTGTTTTTATGACATCTTTCAAGGCTTAAACTTCGCATTACTCAGTATATCCAAGTAGTTATTGTTGTTCATCAGTTCTTCCAACGTTACATCATTGTGCTTCATGTACGACAGGATGATTTGGTACCCCAGCCAAACAGCAGCTCTTCCTGGAGATTCTCGAGTGAATAACGCTGTGAAAGGGGCGGGACCCACAAGTTTGTTGATGGTCATGTAGTCTGTAGCGTACAGCATTTTCTGGCTGATGAGGAATGTCCACATTTGCAATGTATTGTTGCTGCACCACTTCATCTGGTCGGGCGAAAATCCGAAAATCACACTGTCCAGATCGTTGGGGAGCATTTGCGCCGTGAAATACGCAATTTTTCCTTCATAGAGGATATTGGACAGCACATTCTCCGCAGAATCGGTATTGGGAAATTCGCCGTAAGCCCAAGCCTTCATGCAATCGGAAGCAATGTATTGCCTGTCCATCAATTTACGCTGATAAACGGCAAAACCCAATCTTGCATACATCTCTTCGCCGGCGCCGAGATATTTGTCGAGCGAAATTGCCAACAAACTGTCACTGATGATCATGGACTGATTGAAACCTGAAATCAACGTGTATATCTCCGGAACAATTTTTTCGGGAAACGCACGATGATAACGGGAAAAGGCGTTGCTCAATTTTTTTTCCAAGCCGGATAAATCGGGGAATGATTCCGTCACCTTGCGGTAAGCCATGTTCATGTGCGGGTCGGTCAGAAATCCGGTCAGTCTGAGCGGAAAATCAGGGTCGTCCGGCAAACCAATGTCCAAAATACCGCGACAGTACAGCGCAAACATCTGTCCGTAATGGTGTTGCAGTTGTGGGATCTTTTCCGCCACAGAATCTATCGGCACGGCGAACAGGCTTTGTTCCATGCGGTCAATCCGTATTTGTACTTGCTCTTCCGTCCGGCATCCCGCAACCACAAGGCTACACAACAGCAATAGCCGTACTGTTGCCGTAATACAACTGCTTTTCACGTTTACGGTTTTAATTTCCACTTTTTATCAACAAGAATTTTGTTTGCTATCTTTTCCGGAAAAACTTTCGGTTCGTGACATCGTGTGAGCATGTGTTACAATGCCTGATACACGGTGTTCAAAAATTTTTCCCAAATTTTCGTGTCAGGTATGCGGTTGGTGTATAGCAAGATAATCAGTCCTTCTTTGGAGTCAATCAGATAATCGGTGTTGTACATGCCGCCCCACGAAAGAGAACCTGGAGACACCATCGGCGTAAAATTGGAAATGCTTCTGCGGTCGGTATCCTGCGCGGGATAAATCTGAAAGCCGATGCCGAAATGGAATCCCGCTCCGCCGTTGTTGGGGTGAGGCAGTTGGTCAATGCCCATCATCTCAATGGTGCGGCGTCCCAGGATGCGTTTCCCGTTGAACGTACCGCCGTTCAGTATCATCTGGCAAAAACGCGCGTAGTCTTCAATGGTGCCGTTCAATCCCGTGCCGGATTGACAGTAACGGACGTCTTCAGAAAACGGATTCCTGCCGCTCCACACGTTGGTTTGGGGGATGAGTTTGCCGTTCTGGTCGTTATAAGCCGTCACCATGCGCGTACGGTAACTCTCCGGATAATACCAGTCGCTTTCCTTCATGCCCAACGGCACGAGAATGGCTTCCTTCACGTAGTCCCGCAAAGGCTTTCCCGAAAAATATTCGACCAGATACCCCCACACATCGGAAGCAGGATGATAGTTCCATTGGGTACCGGGGTCGAAAGCCAGCGGTAACTGTATAAGGTCAAGCACTTCTTCTTTCAGGGTTTCATACGGTTTGCCCCCACGTTTGTCCATCGCTTTGCGGCGAATTTCCTGTATGTCCCTGTTGCCCGAAATGCCGGAGGTGTGACTCAGTATATTCCTGATGGTGAGCGGCGTTGCCACTTTTCGGGTATTGTAGCTGCCGTCGGCGTTCCATCCCGTAAACACTTGATCGGTACATTCGGGAATATATTTGGACACGGGGTCGTCAATCTGGAACTTTCCCTGTTCAAAAAGCGTCATCAGCGCCACTGTGGTGATGGCTTTGGTTTGGGAATAGTTGCGGAAAATATCGTCCTTTTTCAGTTCTTTACGGCTTTCAATGTCACTCCACCCGAATGCTTTGTTGTGGACAACCACTCCGTTGCGGGCGACGAAAGTCAACGCATGCGGGATAATGCCTTGGTCCACGTATGCCTGCAACAGACGGTCAATGTATTGCAGCCGTTCTCCCGAAATATTCTGTGCTTCGGGTTTCGAACCGTATATGAAAGTTTGTGGTTTTTGCTGGGCATACAGCAAATTACTCGTCCACAGTATCGCTATAATGCAGATACACACATTTTTAAAATAGATTTTCGTATTCATGGTATTTTTTTTGGCAAAAGTAATTAATTTTTTGATTATGTTTGCACCGTTTATTATTTTTATTTTTCATGAAAAAATCTGTATTTTATTTGGCTTTTGCTTATGTTCTGGCATCGTGCGGCACAAAAGAAGAGCCGTTTGAACCGCTGTTCAACGGTGAAAATCTCAGCGGATGGGAAACCTACATCGGCATACCCGATTCGTCGGTAACAGTGCCGGGAACGGAACGGGACGAAAACGGCAAATACGCTCAACCGGTCGGTTTGAACAATGATTTGCTCGGCGTTTTTTCCGTTGCCGAAGTGGACGGAGAGCCTGCAATACATGTCAGCGGACAGATTTACGGCGCGCTTGCCACCATAAACGAATACGGCAACTACCATTTGCGGCTGGAAGTCAAATGGGGCGAAAGAAAATGGGCGCCGCGCGCGGATAAGCCTCGCAATGCAGGCGTGCTGTATCACGGAACGGGCGAGTTCGGAAAAGGACTGGGCGTGTGGAAAGCATCGCACGAATGCCAGGTGCAGGAAAATATGTTCGGTGATTCCTACAGAATGGGTGAAACGTATTGCGATATCACCGCCTCGCGCGCTTCGGAAAACGAACGTTATACCTTCGACGTAAATGCACCGGCAATTACTTTCGGACGCGACCTGCCCGCAGGACCCGTGTGTTCCAAAAATCCCGCGAATGAAAAACCGGCGGGCGAGTGGAATACCATTGAAATCCTTTGCTACGAAGGTACAAGCGTACACTCCATTAACGGAAAGGTGAACATGGTGAACACCAATTCCCGTGTGAAAACAGCCGACGGAGAACTTGTGCCGCTCACCAAAGGCGTGATACAGTTGCAGTCCGAAGGCGCCGAACTGTACTACCGCCGTGTGGAAATCCGCCCCATCAATAAAATCCCCGATGAATACCTAAACTGAACCGTATGCCGGCAGAAATGAGGCAGAACGCATATCTGCGGATGTGACACCTGCCTCGCCACCCTGCCAGCGCCGTTTCTTACCATCACAATATTTCATGTACCCACCACACCCACATCCACACACTTTCCACATTCCCGTCATGGGATTGGGATATACCATTGATTCGCCGGTTAAAGTGGCGCGTTTCGGCATATCGTCGGTTGTTTCCATCATCGAAGACAATTTGATTGAACGGATGCGGCAGTATTACTACGGAAAAATCAACGAACCGTACCTGCCTATCCACGTATCGGAACCCGATTATCGCGCCCGCCGCATTACCGACTATTTGAACCTGCTGAACCAGATAGTCAATCAACAGGTGGAAAAATTGAGAGCGTCGGCTTTCGAGGCGGGATCGGAACTGACGCAATATTTCGAGATGCTGCCCGAAACAAGTATCCTGAAAAAAATGTACCGGCAAATGCTGGAAATACATGACCGCCTGGAACGGAAGAAAATGGAACAGAAACTGCGCAAGGAAATCAGAGCCGGCAGCATCGACGTCAACATCATGACCAAACTGGATAACAATCGCTATCACAGCAACGGCGAGATCGTAGAAGACGGTTCGGACGCTGTGGCAGCCCTGCGAGGATATGCCAACAGTAATCTGGCTGATTCGTCCATCGTCTTTTCGGCAGGCATGAACCCGCGTTTGTTCTCCTGCATGGAGCGGATGGAGGTGTTTTCGGAAATGCGCGACGGAGCATTTGTCAAAAAAATTGTTGTCAAGGTAAGCGACTACCGCTCGGCAAATATCCAAGGCAAATATCTGGCGAAAAGAGGCTTGTGGGTGTCGGAATTTCGTGTCGAATCGGGATTGAACTGCGGCGGACATGCTTTTGCAAGCGACGGCTACATGCTCGGCCCCATCCTCGAAGAATTTAAAAACAAACGCGAAGTACTCCATGAAGAACTTTTCGACATTTACTGCAAAGCACTAACAGCGAAAGGCAAGACACCTCCCGCCACCCGTCCGGGCATCCGGCTGACGGTGCAGGGCGGCATCGGCACCTGCGATGAAGACGTCTTTCTGCGGAACTACTACAGCGTGGACTCCGTCGGCTGGGGAAGCCCGTTCCTGCTGGTGCCCGAAGCCATATCCATCGACGGAGAAACACTCCAACTTCTCGCCGCTGCAAAAGAGGAGGATATTGTGCTCAGCAAAAATTCACCATTGGGCGTGCCGTTCAATTTTCTGAAAGGAGCGTCGGGCGAAAAAGAAAAATACCGCAGAGCAAAGGAAGGTCATCCGGGAAGCCCCTGTACATCCAATTTGCTGCAATTCAACACGGAATTTACCGAAAAACCGTTGTGTACGGCATCGGCGGCGTTTATCCAGAAAAAACTGAAACAGCTGCAGGCATCCGGCGACAGCAACATCCAGCAACAAATAGACCAAGTCTTGACGAAAGAATGTTTGTGCATCGGGTTGTGCAACTCCGCTTTGCAGGCGAATCATCTGGAAGCGATCAACAAATCCGTTACAGGGGTCACCGTATGCCCCGGACCCAATCTAGCATATTTCGACAAAGTGGTTTCCCTAAAAGATATGGTCGGACATATCTACGGACGCACCAATCTGTTGCGCGAAGGTTACCGCCCGCATGTGTTCATCAAAGAATTGGAAATTTATCTCTCCTACCTGAAAGAACGCTTGCTGGAAATGGTGGACGCATCCAATGTCAAACTTGCAAATTACTACCGGTCGTTCTGCCACAACATGCACCAAGCCGTGACATACTACCGCTCCATAGAAAGGGACATTTTTGCCGGAAACACCGATGAACAAACGATGTTCGGCAAAGAACTGTCGCAAATAGAAGCGG
>JAISWR010000086.1 GCA_031270985.1 Bacteroidales bacterium
ACTTTTTGAAAAACCCAATTTTGTAATATGCTGATTATAATACATATTCAAATTGAGCGCCCACGCAAACTGCTCCGTTCCCCGACATTTTCGTGGTAATTTTTGCCAAGTTGGGTTAAGCCGTACCTTGCACGGCATAATTTTTTCCGCTTTGTCCATTCCGTCAGGAATAGAGCACTCTGCATCTCCGTCAGAAATGCATCTCCGTCAGAAATGCATCCCTTATGAAAATAAATTTGCAAGAGGTGGAAATATGTTTTATTTTTGTCACAAAATTTTTAATGAATTATCATGAGAAAAAATATTTTAGTATTGTCGGCAATGCTATTCTGTTCCTCCTTGTATGCGCAGAATATTGATTTAAGCGGCGTATGGCGGTTTAAAATTGATCGTGAAAGCAAAGGTATTGCGGAAAAATGGTTTTCCAAGCATCTGGATGAAAGCATTTTACTTCCTGCTTCCATGCCCGAAAGACTGAAAGGGGACATTCCCTCGCTGACCACACAGTGGACAGGAAGCATCTACGACAGTTCGTTCTTTTTTTACCCGCGTCTGGAAAAATACCGCCGGCAGGGAAACGTGAAATTCTCATTTTTTCTCACTCCGGACAGGCATTATGTCGGCGTGGCATGGTACCAGCGGGATATTGAAATACCCGCCGCATGGAAAGGCAAAAAAATCACCCTGTTTCTCGAACGACCACACATCGAAAGTCGTGTGTGGATAGACGGTAAGGAAGCAGGTATGCAGAACAGTATGTCTGTTCCCCACGTTTTCGACCTGTCTGCCGTTGCACCGGGAAAACATACCATATCCGTAGCGGTGGATAATCGCATCAAAGACATCAATGTAGGGATTGACTCACACAGCATTACCGACCAGACGCAAGGCAACTGGAACGGCATAGTCGGTAAAATGGAACTGCGGGTGCAAGACGAAGTGTTTTTTGACGATATCCAAATATTTCCGCAACTGTCCGATAAGTCGGCTGTGGTGAAAATAAAAATTAAAAGCCTGAAAAACAGCTCCAAAGGAAACATCCGCCTGTCCGCAAAAAGTTTCAACAGTCCCAAAACACATGAAGTACCTGCCGTTACCGTGCCGTTTACCGTCAGCAAAGGCGAAGGAACGGCAGAAGCCGTATTGCATTTCGGCAACGGTATGCTGGAATGGGACGAGTTTGAACCGGCGCTCTACATGCTGGATGCGCAACTTGAAAGTGGCAAATCTGCAGACACAAGGAAAGTACAGTTCGGGATGCGCGAATTTACCATTAAAGGCACTTATTTCTATGTCAACGGACACAAAACAGTATTGCGCGGAACGGTAGAAAGTTGCCTGTTCCCGCGTACCGGCTATGCGCCTGTGGATGTGGATTCATGGAAACAGGTATTCTCCGTTGCACGATCATTCGGACTGAACCACATGAGATTTCATTCCTACTGTCCGCCGGAAGCGGCTTTCATCGCAGCCGATCTCACAGGGTTCTACCTGCAATCTGAAGGCCCGAGTTGGCCCAACCACACCACCACCCTTGGCGACGGCAAACCAAGCGACAAATACATCATGGACGAAACCGTCGCCCAAAGCAAAATCTATGGCAACTATGCGTCGTTCTGCATGTTAGCGCTCGGAAACGAACCGGCAGGAAGAAACTGGGCAAAATGGGCAGGCGATTTTGTGGATTATTGGAAAGCCACCGATACACGTCGCGTTTACACAGGCGGATCGGGATGGGGTGGACAAACCAGAAATCAATACCACGTGAATCAGGGTGCACGCGGATTGAGTTGGGGCGCGCGTCCCGAAAGCCATTCCATCTACGCGCGCATCCCGCAAGACGTGCCTTATGTGTCGCATGAAACAGGCCAGTGGTGTGTTTTTCCGAATTTCGACGAAATCAGAAAATATACCGGAGTAAACAAAGCAAGAAATTTTGAGCTTTTCAAGGAAGACCTTGCAGATCATGATATGGGCGACTTGTGGCATCTGTTCATGACCGCGTCCGGAAAACTGCAAGCGTTGTGCTACAAACATGAAATAGAAAAAACACTCCGTACGCCCGGATATGCCGGATTCCAGTTACTGGCGCTCAACGATTATTCCGGACAGGGAAGCGCGCTCGTCGGTGTTACCGATGTGTTTTGGGACGAAAAGGGATACATCACCGCCGCCCAATTTAGAAAATTCTGCAACGCTACCGTACTGCTTGCCAAAATGCGAAAATTTATCTTCAAAAACTCGGAAACGGTGGAAGCTGAAATAGAAACCTCCCATTTCGGACGCCAACCACTGAAAAACGCAGACATCGTATGGAGAGTGAAAGATGTAAAATTCAACAGGGTCGTTGCCGAAGGCGTGCTTCACGCGGATGAAATTCCCGTGGGCAATGGAAATACCGTAGGAAAGATAAATTTTGTACCCGACGTCCGGACAGCCGCACAGTTCAACCTTGAAGTATCCGTGAAAGGCACGGACGTGGCGAACGATTGGGATTTTTGGGTGTATCCCGAACTGCCCGAACTCGCCGATCCGGGAAATGTATATATCACCGACACGATAGACGAAAAGACATTGAAGGCGCTCAAAGACGGCGGCAACGTATTGCTGCTTGCGGCAGGAAAAGTTTCCTACGGCAAAAGCGTTGCACAACGCATGACGCCTGTTTTTTGGAACACTTCATGGTTCAAGATGCGTGCGCCGCACACCACCGGCTTCATAGTCAATCCTTACCACAGGATTTTCGACTTGTTCCCAACGGAATATTACTCCCAACTACAATGGTGGGAACTGGTGCACGGAGCGCAAGTGATGTTGCTGAGCGACTTTCCCGAAGGATTCCTGCCCGTCATGCAGCCCATTGACACGTGGTTTTTGAACCGCAAACTCGGTATGCTGTTTGAAGCCAAAGTAAACGGCGGAAAGTTGATAGTGAGTTCAGCCGACCTCACGGGAAATCCGAAAGAACGAATTGTGGCGCGACAGTTGCTGGAAAGCATCCTGCATTACATGAATTCGGACTATTTCCGACCGCAATATGAGGTGGAAACGGAAAGAATCATGGAGCTTTTCACCAAACAGGAACCACCGCTCAACACGTTCACCATCCAAAGCCCTATGGATTTGATCCCGAAATAAGCCTTCGTTCCGTGTATCTCCGTGTCTTTCGGGCAACGCGTCCACATTCCGCGTTATACCAGAAAATAACGCCTGCGTGGCGGTAAATTCGGCCTCCGGACGGATGCAATTCCTATTGTATCTCTATGACGTCTCCACTGTTGAGCAGGTCGTCCATGCAACGGACGGGAGAGTTGTTTTTTTGCGCCGCAATCTGTTCTTCGGTCAAACGGTCGAAAGTAGGGGCTGCTACCGAACGGATAACGCCGATCGCCACAGGAAATAAGGGAGGCGCCATTTTGGCAATCATCAATTGTAGCGTAGAGGCTTCCTCAGCAGGATTGTGCACCAAAATATCGTTGACGGTGATACCGTTTTTGCCGATTTCCACCACCTCCGGGCACAATCCGTTCAGGCGGATGCCTTTGGTCTTGTCTTTCCCAAAGAGCATCGGCTGACCGGATTCCAGCAACAGCATGTTGTCGTCGCGATTTTCTTTCGCCGTTACTTGTCCGTGCGTCTTGTCGGCAAAGATGATACAGTTTTGCAATACTTCCACCACTGCCGTTCCGCGATGCAATGCGGCTTCTTCCAGCACATTCGCCATGTTTTTGGGATTGACGTCTGCCACACGGGCAAAGAACGTGCCATGTGCGCCGAGCACAAGTTCTCCGGGTGTAAACGGCGCTTCCAGCGTCCCATAAGGTGATGTTTTGGTGACGGAGCCTATCGGGGTGGTAGGTGAGAATTGTCCTTTGGTAAGCCCGTATATCCTGTTGTTGAACAGGATAACAGTCATGTCCACATTGCGACGAATAGCATGGATGAAATGGTTGCCGCCGATAGCCATAGAGTCGCCGTCGCCGGTGTTCACCCAGACACTCAGAGCGGGATTGGCTATCTTCATACCCGAAGCGATAGCCGCCGCACGCCCGTGTATGCCGTGAAACCCGTAAGTATTTACGTAATATGGAAATCGGGACGAACATCCGATACCCGACACCACCACATAATTTTCCTTGCGGTATCCTATTTTTGGGAACACCTGAGTCACCGCGTTCAGAATAGCATGATTCCCGCATCCAGGACACCATTTCACCATCTGATCGCTCACAAAGTCGCTCTTGCTCAACACTGTATCGCTCTTAGGGATTCTTTCGTCTATGCCTTTCATAAGTTCATCATTTTTGGTGAGGCAAAAATACGATTTTTCCAAGAAAAAACAAAACGGAGGCAATTTTCCGGACTGTTTCAATATTTTTAATCGCACATGCCTCGATTCGATTTTTTTTATAACTTTGTGCCGGAATAGACAAAGTAACAAAAAGTTCTGAAATATTATAATATTTTGATAAATAGTATCATACAAGGTATATTCGAGAAAAAAGGATACGAAGTGGTGTGCATTGATCTCTCGCAGGTAGAAAATGCATCATGCGGTTGGTTTATTATCTGCCACGGTAATTCGGACACACAAGTGAGCGCTATTGCCGAATCCGTGGAGGATGAAACGCGCAAACAGTTGCACATCCACCCCTGTTCTGTGGAAGGGATGCAGAATGCCGAATGGGTATTATTGGATTATGGGGACACTGTGGTGCATATATTCCAACAACCGTTCCGTGTGCGTTACCGGCTGGAAGAATTGTGGGGCGACGGCGTCATCACTCGCGTTAATGAATTAAAAGTCACTGAATAATGAACGAAACAAACACGCCTCAAAACAGAAAACAGGGAGGTAATCCCATACCCGGCGGCAACAACAGGATGAATCCGGCAAAAAAGCCGAGATTCAGTATTTATTGGTTGTACATCGCTTTGTTCGGCGTCTTCATTGCCATGCAATTCTTGCATTTCGGTTCGCAAAAAGTGGAGATAGACCGTAAGATACTGGAAAAAGAGATGTTGCTGGCGGGTGACGTGGAAAAAATCGTGGTCATCAATCACAAGGAAGCCAATATCTACATCAAAGAGGAACGGCTGAAAGACGCCAAATACCTGAAATATTTCAAGGAAGACGACGACATATCCGCAGGGCCGCACTTTTACATGATTATTGCATCGTCCGACGCTTTTGAAGAACAATTGGAAAAGGCGCAGGCGGAAATAGCGGAAGAAAACCGTATTTACCCGTCCTACGAAGAACGGAAAGACCTGTGGGGCGATATGCTGAGCTGGTTGTTGCCCGTAGTGCTGCTCATTGCCTTGTGGCTGTTCATTTTTCGCAGGATGACGGGCAATGTAGGCGGCAATGGCGGCATTTTCAACGTAGGAAAATCGCGCGCTCAAATTTTCGATAAGGAAAACACCGTCGTGAAAGTAGATTTCAAAGACGTGGCAGGCTTGGAAGAAGCCAAAGTGGAAGTAAAAGAAATCGTTGATTTTCTGAAAAATCCAAAAAAATATACAGATTTGGGCGGTAAGATTCCCAAAGGCGCGTTGCTGGTAGGGCCTCCGGGAACGGGCAAAACACTGCTTGCCAAAGCGGTAGCCGGCGAAGCCAATGTGCCGTTCTTTTCCATGTCCGGATCCGACTTTGTGGAAATGTTCGTAGGCGTAGGCGCATCCCGTGTCCGCGACCTGTTCAAACAGGCGAAAGACAAAGCGCCCTGCATCATTTTCATTGATGAAATTGACGCTATCGGACGCGCACGCGGGAAAAACCCCAACTTCGGCGCCAATGACGAACGCGAAAACACCCTTAACCAGTTGCTCACCGAAATGGACGGCTTTGCCACCAACGTGGGCATCATCATTTTGGCTGCCACCAACCGCGCCGACATCCTCGACAAAGCGTTGCTCCGCGCAGGTCGTTTCGACCGGCAGATACACGTGGAGTTGCCCGACGTGGTGGAACGGAAAGCCATTTTTCAGGTACATCTGCGCCCGCTGAAAGTGGAACAGGGATTGGACATTGATTTTCTGGCGCGACAAACGCCCGGATTTTCCGGCGCCGACATCGCCAACGTGTGCAACGAAGCGGCGCTCATTGCGGCGCGTAAGGATAAAACCACGGTGGAGCGGCAGGATTTTCTGGATGCCGTTGATCGCATTGTCGGCGGACTGGAACGGAAGAATAAAATCATCACCCAGCAGGAAAAACGCACCATTGCCTACCACGAGGCGGGACACGCTACCGTGAGCTGGATGCTGGAACACGCCCACCCGCTGCTGAAAGTGACCATCATCCCGCGTGGACGCGCCTTGGGCGCTGCGTGGTATCAACCCGAGGAACGGCAAATCACCACAACGGAACAACTCTTTGAAGAAATGTGTGCCACTCTGGGCGGGCGCGCTGCGGAAGAACTCACCTTCCACACCATCTCCACCGGAGCGCTCAACGACCTCGAACGGGTCACCAAACAAGCGTATGCTATGGTGACTTACTACGGCATGGGCAACCAGTTGGGCAATTTGAGCTTCTACGACTCGTCGGGACAGTCGGAATACGCTTTCACCAAACCATACAGCGACAAAACGTCCGAAGGAATGGACAGAGAAGCGTTTGACCTCGTGAAGAACGCTTATATGCGCGCCAAAGAAATTCTGGAACAACACAGGGACGGATTGGCAAAACTTGCGGAACTGCTGTTGGAAAAAGAAGTGATTTTTGCGGAAGATTTGGAAAAAATTTTCGGCAAAAGACCGTTTAAAAAAGAAGACGACCTTACATCCCAAAACGTAAGTGCACCTGCTATTCATTAAAATATGCAACGATGAACGAATGGAAATGCATTTATACTGCCAATCAACGGTATAAAGCGGAAATCATAAAGGGAATACTTGCCAACGAAAATATCGAAGCCGTGATTATGGATCGACAAGACTCCTCCTACACCGTCTTTGGCGACATTCAGGTATATGTACAACCGGAAGACGAAAATCTTGCCGTTGAGTTGATCAAAAGCGCCCACATTGAGTAACCTCATCCAACGAACTCTTTCCGGCGCCTGTTTCATCACAGCCGTCGCAGGAGCTGTTTTATGGTGTTCCTATGCCTGTGCGTCCGTATTCTTGGTATTTATGCTGTGGTCGTTGCTGGAATTTTATCATATTGTGGGTAAAGACGGGGTTAAACCTGCGAAAATACTGGGTGTTGTCACTTCGATAGTCATTTTCGCAAGCAGTTTTCTGTATGCACAAAATCTGGTAAACGTCCGGATATTCCTTGTGATTATCCCGTTGTTGGCGGCAATCTTCATTGCCTGCATTTACCGCAAAGAGGCTTGGTCTTTTCGGGCGGCGGTCTATACCGTCGGCGGGCTGGTGTACATCGCCGTGCCGTTTTCCATGCTCAACGGATTAGCGTATCCCTCATTGCCCGTTTACGGTACGTCCGGCGGGTATTTTCCCGATGTGCTGCTGGGTTTTTTCATCTTGCTGTGGACCAACGACACTTTTGCCTACCTGACGGGGATACTGCTGGGCAAACACCGGCTTTTCGAGCGCATATCCCCCAAAAAATCGTGGGAAGGCTTTTTCGGCGGCTTGCTGTTCACCGCAGGCATGGCAATGGTAGTGGCACGGATGTTTCCAGTGCCGGCGCTCCATCATTGGCTGGTCATCGCAGCGCTCTCCGTAGTGTTTGGCGTGTACGGGGATTTGTTGGAATCGCTGCTGAAACGCAACATGGGCATGAAGGATTCCGGACATTTCCTACCCGGACACGGCGGAATCCTCGACCGTTTCGACGTCGTTCTGCTGGCAGCGCCTATGGTATATGCTTATGTTACGTGGTTTGTCTTTTAGTCTCCCACACTCGCAATACGGATTTTTTATTAATTTTGCCCAAATTTTTTGACGGATGAAACTGAAAGTTGCGATTATTTTTGGTGGAAAATCAGCCGAACATGAAATTTCGCTGGTTTCTGCCACTAATATTTACAGGTCTGTAGACCGAATCATTTACGAACCCTTGCTGCTGGGGATAGACAAGCAGAACCGCTGGTGTTACCATCCCCGCTACACCGACGGATATGTGGATTTGGCGGAAAGACCATATTTTGAAGACGCATCTCCGGTGTATCTTCGTGTTGAAGACAACGGAGCGGCAGTGGTACACCGGCAAAGCAATCAGGTGTTGGAAACGTTTGATGTTGCTTTCCCGATTATACACGGCACCTTCGGCGAAGACGGCACTTTGCAGGGATTTCTCAAATCGCTGGACATCCCTTTTACCGGTCCGGACGTTCTCGCTTCGGCGGTAGCGATGGACAAGGACGTTACCAAAAGATTATTGCGGGACGCTCAAATTCCCGTTGCCGACTTTTTCACCCTGTTCAAACACCATCCTTCCGCCCATTCCTATGAAGAAATAACACGCCGGTTGGGATTGCCCGTCTTTGTGAAACCTGCCAATTCAGGATCATCCGTAGGCGTCAGCAAAGCGGTGGACAAACGCTCTTTTGAACAGGCTGTTGCCGACGCTTTCCGTTTCGACAACAAAATACTGGTGGAAGAAGCAATTATCGGCAAAGAAGTGGAATGTGCCGTTTTGGGCAACGAACAGCCGAAACTGTCTGTTGTCGGGGAAATCGTCCCAACGAAAGATTTTTATTCGTACGATGCTAAATACCTGAGCGTCGACGGGGCAAAACTGAAAATTCCCGCCGACATTGCACCGGATCTTGCCGACGCCATCCGGCAAACCGCAGCAAAAGCATATCGCGCCATCTCTTGCGAAGGCATGGCAAGAGTGGATTTTCTGCTAAGAAACGACGGCAGTTTCGTGTTGAATGAAATCAACACCTTGCCCGGCTTTACAGCCATCAGCATGTACCCGAAACTGTGGGAACACGCCGGAATCCTTTACAAAGACCTGATCACCGAACTCATCCAGCTGGCTGTGGCACGCCGGATAAGGGACGCAAAACTTTTTAGAGGCAATGAACAATATGCGTAATTTTTGCATTTTAATATCGTAGTATATTTTTTAATATTCAAATTAAATGAAAATCTCTATTGTAGGAACAGGTTACGTCGGTTTGGTGACGGGCACCTGTTTTGCCGAAATGGGGCTGGACGTCACATGTATTGACGTGGACGTACAAAAAATTGCCCGTCTGAACGAAGGCGTAATTCCTATTTACGAACCCGGTTTGGAAGACATGGTGTTGAAAAACGCCCAAAGGGGACGTTTGCACTTTTCGACCGATTTGGTCGCCTGTTTGAACGATATGGAAGTGGTGTTCATCGCCGTCGGAACTCCTCCCGGGGAGGACGGCAGCGCAGATTTGAAATATGTGCTGGAAGTAGCACACAGCATAGGGAAACACATGAACCGGTATCTTCTGGTGGTGACCAAAAGCACGGTTCCCGTGGGCACTGCGCAAAAAGTGCACGACGCCATTAACGGCGAACTGGAACGACGCGGTGCAAACATTGGGTTTGACGTGGCGTCCAATCCGGAATTTTTGAAAGAGGGAGCGGCAGTGCGTGATTTCATGTATCCCGAAAGAGTGGTGATCGGCGTGGCGTCGGAAAAAGCAGAGAACATCCTGCGGCGTTTGTATCATCCGTTTCTGCTGAATAACTTCCCGGTGATCTTCATGGACGTACCTTCCGCAGAAATGACCAAATATGCGGCAAACGCCATGCTGGCAACCCGCATCAGTTTCATGAATGACATTGCCAACCTGTGTGAAATCGTGAACGCGGACGTGAACATGGTGCGTAAAGGGATGGGGTCGGACAGCCGCATCGGATCAAAATTCCTGTATGCGGGTTGCGGTTACGGCGGTTCATGCTTCCCCAAAGATGTAAAAGCGCTGATAAAAATCGCCAGAAAAAACGGTTATACCATGCGGGTGATTGAGGCTGTGGAAGAAGTGAACGAGCATCAGAAAAGTATTTTGTTCCGTAAACTTTCGGCATACTATCATAATGACCTGAAGGGTAAAACTATTGCCGTATGGGGCTTGTCTTTCAAACCCGAAACCGACGATATGCGCGAGGCGCCTTCATTGGCGCTGATTCGGCAATTAACCGAAGCGGGCGCTTCCGTGCAGGCGTATGACCCCGTTGCCACAGACGAAGCCAAAAAGCAAATCACATTCCCCGTGACATATAGCAAGGACAAGTACGAAGCAGCTATTGACGCTGACGCACTCGTGCTGGTGACGGAATGGACGGAATTTAGAATGCCGAGCTGGCAAGTGATGAAAAAAACGATGAGACATCCGTTGGTGGTGGACGGACGCAATATCTATGACA
>JAISWR010000099.1 GCA_031270985.1 Bacteroidales bacterium
CATACGGGAGCTGTTTTTATTTCGTTTTTTTTTGTTTGGGTTGGCCGGTGTTGCTATGGATTCGGGCATGTGTGGCAATAGGCTTTTTTCCTGTTTTTCTCAATGGGACACCCAAAAAAACAAAAAACTTTTTGGTAACTAATTGATATTAAACTGATCTAAAAACAATCAGAAAAAAGTGAGAAAAACTGATAGAAATAGCCATCCGCAAAGTAGCAGCAATGGAATAACTCAATCCATCATAATACGATAAAATAATGGTGGAAACAATTGGGAATCACGACGGGATTTAGCTCCTTTGCGGCATAAAAACTTATCCGAAAAATAAATATGCCAGTGCAATTGCTGCAATAACGCCTGCCAGATCGGCTATCAGTCCTGCGGTAACCGCATAACGGGTTTTGCGGATGCCTACCGATCCGAAATACAAGGCAATGATGTAGAAAGTGGTGTCTGCGGCACCTTGAAAGAGGCAAGAAAGCCGTCCCACAAAGGAATCGGCGCCATAGTGCTGCATGGTTTCCACCATCATGGCTTTGGCGCCGCTGCCGCTCAACGGTTTCATGAAAGCGGTAGGCAAGGCGGGTACAAAGTCGGTGTTCATGCCGCACAAACCAAACAGGTATCCCAACCCGTCGATGATGTAGCCCATTGCGCCCGATGCGCGGAACACGGCAATGCCTACCAGCATCCCTACCAGATAGGGAATGATTTTAACGGTGACCTCAAATCCGTTTTTTGCGCCTTCGATAAAGGCTTCGTAAACGTTGACTTTTTTGAACAGTGCCGCTGTGATAAACGCAACGATAATGAGCCACAGAATCAAGTTGCCGCCCACTTTGGACACTATCTCCATCCGCTCCTTGTCCAGCGCGCTCATCCACCACGTTAATCCGCCGACGACGGCGATGATACTTCCGAACCACGCCAGCAATACTGGATCAAGCAAACGGATACGCTGTCGGATGGCTACCGCAATAATGCCCACCAGTGTGGATACCGTAGTGGCAATCAGTGCGGGGATAAAAATGTCTGTGGGGTTTGCCGCGCCGAGTATGGCTCGTTGTGCAAGAATACTCACTGGGATGATAGTCAATCCTGAGGTATTGATGACCAAAAACATGATTTGTGCGTCGGAAGCGGTATTTTTTTTAGGATTCATCTCCTGCAAACCTTGCATGGCCTTAAGACCGAGTGGAGTAGCGGCATTGTCCAACCCAAGCATATTTGCCGAGAAATTCATCAACATTTGCCCAAAAGCGGGGTGTTTTTGCGGGATTTCCGGGAAAAGGCGCGAAAAAAAGGAACCTGCAATTTTTGCCAAAAAGTTCACCGCACCTGCTTTTTCTCCGATGTTCATCAAACCCAGCCAAAGCACCATCACGCCTGTCAGCGGTAAAGCAATGTCCATCACGGCGCTTTTGGATGAGGTGAAAGTGCTTTCTATCACGGCGCGGAACACATCTCCGTCGCCCGTGACGATGAAATGAAGCAACGCCGCCAGAAAAGCGATGATGAAAAAGCCTATCCAGATGTAATTGAGCGCCATAGTTATTCCCAGAAAGGGAAAAAATGATGCACAGGGCCGTGTCCTTTTCCTGTCTTATAGAACGCGCCGTGTGTGATTGCGCCCTGTATGTAATCCTTTGCCCGCTTAACGGCATCATTCAGCGGAAGTTTATGTGCCAGGAACGACGCTATCGCCGAGGACAGCGTACACCCTGTCCCGTGTGTGTTGCAGGTATCTATTCGCGGGACGCTGAGTTCTATCACTTCGTCGTTTTCGGCGTTGTAAAAGATGTCCGTGAGGATATTAGCTGTCAGATGACCAGCTTTCAGCAGAACGGACACACGCCTGTTGAACGACAGTTCTTTTGCCGCCTGCACGAACGTGGACGGCGTTATGACATTGCCCAGCAGCGTTTCTGCTTCGGGGAGGTTGGGCGTAATGACGCGAGCCATAAGGAGCAGTTCGTTTTTCAGCGTATGCACGGCTTCATCCTGCAACAGCCTGTCGCCCGATGTAGCCACCATCACAGGGTCGATTACAATGTCGCGGATGCGGTACGGCGTCAGCGCCTCTTTCACGGCACAGATAAGCGACGAAGAGTGTAACATGCCTATTTTCACGGCGTCAGCGCCAATGTCGTTCAGCACCGATCGGATTTGCCCTTGCACAAACGATTCCGGAAGAGCATGAACACCTGTAACTTCCACCGTATTTTCGTCCACCACTGCTGTGATTGCCGACATGCCGTAACATCCACATGCCGACATAGTCTTCAGGTCAGCCTGTATGCCGGCGCCTCCGCTCGGATCACTACCAGCTATGGTTAATATTCTTTTGTAGTGCACGGTTTGAAAAACTCCGGTTTTATTCGTTGATGGTAAGATGCTCCAGTGTATCCACGATTTTATCCAACGCCTGTTTCAATGGTTTGGAAATAAGAAGCCTAATCATTGGATTGACGTTCAGTTTGGCGGTCAATTTGATTCTCGCATTGTCCGCATCAATTCCTTTGAGTTGTACCCACAGGAAAATATTGTCGGCTTGCGGATGTTCAATGGAAAATTTGATCAATTTGTGGGGATCCCGTTCCACGATGCGAAAAGAGAGGTTACCCAACTGTTCCATGGAAAAACTGAACGAATCGCTGTCCGATTGCCATTCTTCGATCATTTCGCTTGTGGCTAACGGACGAAAATTACTACAGTCGGCTATGAAAGAAAAAATTTTCTTGTCATCCTGCCTCAACTGTCCTATCCTACTTTCTACTTTCATTTCCATATTGACGCCATTTTTAGGATTTTTCAGGTGTTCATTCCGCCGCACACGTTGATGACTTGCCCCGTCACGTACGACGACAATTCGGAGGCGAGGAACAATGCAACGTTGGCAACGTCGTCGGTGCTGCCCGCACGGTGAAGAGGGATTTTGTCGTTCCAACTTTTGCGGACTTCTTCGGGGAGTGTTGCCGTCATCTCGGTTTCGATGAAACCGGGAGCGATAGCGTTACAACGGATATTGCGTGTGCCGAACTCTTTTGCCGCCGACTTGGTGAACCCTATAATACCGGCTTTGGACGCCGAATAATTGGCTTGGTTGGCATTGCCCGAAACGCCTACTACCGAACTCATATTAATGATGCTTCCCGCACTTTGTTTCCACATTACCGGCTGTACCGCTTTGGTAAAGTTGAAGACTGATTTCAGATTGACGGCAATCACCGCGTCCCACTGGTCTTCGGTCATGCGTTTTAATGCACCGTCTTTGGTGATCCCGGCGTTATTGACCAAAATGTCAATCCTCCCGAAATCATGAATGATTTCATTTACAACATTTTGTGTATCTTCATATTTCGCAGCATTGGATGCATAAGCTCTTCCCTGTACGCCCAATGCCGCCAATTCCGCTTCTGTGGCTTTGGCATTGTCGTCATATGCCAGATCGGTAATAGCGACGTTGGCGCCCTGCAAAGCGAGTTTTAAGGCAATGGCTTTGCCGATTCCGCGCGCTCCTCCAGTGACCACCGCTGTTTTTCCTTCCAGTAATCTGTACTTTAATTGCATGGTAATGATGTTTTAAATTTTTGCAAAACTACATGAAAAGCATGAGATTTCCAAGCGCGTGAAAATAAAAATCAAGTCCGCCGCGGTTCGTTTACCGATTGCCGGGCGTCGTCAGTTGCCGTCCGGTTTTTCGATTTCCGTAAACGGGCTGGGCGGTAGCGAGAATTTTTTCACGTCGTCCGGATGTGCAGGGTCAAACGCCTTGTAATCCGGGCGCAAATGTTGCAAGATGTCTGCAAATCCCTTGTCCTTGATGCCTTCGATGATGCATTTGGCTAACTGGTAACCGCCGTATGAGTTGAAATGGGTATTGTCTTCCAGTATTCGCGCTTGTCCCGGGAAGGTGCCTGCCGGATAGTGCACGAATGCTTTGACTGATTCTTTCGGTCCCCATGCTTCGTACAGCGTTTCACTGATTTTGTTGAGGTCAATCAAGGGGACATTTTCATCGGCGGCAAGTTTGCGCATGGCGGCGGGATGTTCGCCGAAAGTATTGACTACTTTGCCGTTTTCGTCGAAATTGCGACGGTGCATTGGCGTCACCAGCACGGGATGCATACCCCGTTTGCGGGCTTCAACGACGAATGTGCGCAGACTTTCGGTGTACGACAGCCAAGGCCCGCGTCCTTCGCCTTGCTGCTTCATGTCGTTATGTCCGAACTCCACAAACATGTAATCGCCTGCTTTTGCCTGCGTGAGCAGTTTTGACAGTCGTCCAGCAGCAATGAACGTGTTGCCGGCTTCGCCCGATTCGGCATAGTTGGCAAACGAAACGCCTTGCTGGAAGAAGCGTGGAATCATTTGTCCCCATGCGCACCACGGTTCGTTATCCTGATCTACCACCGTAGAATTGCCGCAAAGGAAGATTGTAAGCGGTTTTTTTGCGGGGCAGATGCGTATGCTACGCACGCCCGGATTGACGCCGTTGAATTCTATCGTGAGTTTGTCGTCCCAGTTCAGTTTGTAGCCTTCGCGCGGCTTAAGGCGTACGTCCCTGTTGGCGCTGATATGTTTATTGCGTACGTTCACCGTGAACGACTGTTCTACAAACTCCCCTTTCCCTGTCTTGATTTTTTCGAGGAACAATCTTCTGGATTCCCCTCTGACGGTGATTTCTGCGGATTTGGTGGGATTCCCTATTTGTACCGTCACGTCGTAATCACCTTCGGGCAAGTCCGTTGAGAAGAAAAACGGTTTGGCGGACGTAGCCGCTCCGTTGGCGTCCGACGGTGGATCCGCCAGATCGAAGCCGTAGCCTTTGCCGTTCCTGTAGAGGTCGGCAGCAGAAACGTTGATGCCTGCCGCCGTATTGTTTTTTCCGAAGGTGTAGGTTCTCTCCAGCAGATATTCTTTCAAGGCGCATTTATCCAGCGATTTGATACCTTCCACCACCAGCCGCGCGTTTAGTTTGGCGCCGCTGAGCGAGGTGTGGGTATGGTCGCGCTTGAAGTAGGACGAATCTATCACCATTCTTCCGTTTTCCATAGCGGCGATTTTTTCCAGTTCCACCGCACCCGATTCGTTCAGGTC
The DNA here is from genome assembly GCA_031270985.1 of Bacteroidales bacterium. Taxonomy (GTDB): domain Bacteria; phylum Bacteroidota; class Bacteroidia; order Bacteroidales; family UBA4181; genus JAIRLS01. Next base: position 5,101 of record JAISWR010000099.1, read on the forward strand.
TATGAAGCCCACGCCTTCCTCGTCCGCTATCTGTTTTGTCCACCCGCCATAAGTAGCAGCATTGCGCACCACCTTTCCGTTTTCGAAAATATTGCGCGGGATGTGGGACAGCAGAACGGGTGTAACGCCTTTGACCTTTGCTTCGCGGACAAACTGCCGCAGATAGTGACCGAAAGAATAGACGGTTTCCGGCTCTCCTGTGGTTTCCACCAGCACCGTTTTGGACTCTTCCCCGACGCCCCTCAGCGATCCTCGTGCAGGACGCGCGTCAATGGGTCCTCCGTCATTATGCCCAAACTGTATCAAAAGGTAATCGCCCGATTGTAATAGTGAGAGTGTCTGCTTCCATAAGCCTTCGGCGACAAAAGTGCGGCTGCTCTGTCCGCCGCGCGCCCGGTTGACAACGGTAATTTTCATGGTGTCGAAATAGCAGGCTATCTGTTCGCCCCAGCCCCATTGCCCGTTAGCGCCGCCGCCTATTTTTACGGTGGAATCGCCGATAAAGACCACTTGCGGCTTGCGGGGTTCTTCCTGTTTTCCGGAAAATCCGAATATGATCAGACATGCCGTTAAACCCAACGGAATGATTTTCTTTCTTGCGTTCATATTACTTGTCGTTTTTAAAAATGATTATAAATTGTCGCAACAAAAAGAAGAGGCGGCCGCGATGCATCACCTTGTTTCATATCCATCGCGCTTATGAGATTCCCTTTCGTTTTGCCTGTACAAAAATACTGTTTTTTATCAACAACAACAAATGACAAATTTTGCAAAATTTCTTTTCGTTGATGTGCACGGCGGTTTATGGCAAATGCAGCAATCGCGTGGCGATGGAGAAATAAATCAACACGCCGCTGATGTCGGATATGCAACTGATAAGCGGAGCGCTGGCTGTGGCGGGGTCAAGTTTCAGGCGGGTGAAGATGAACGGGAGCAGCAGACCTATCATACTGCCCGCCATCACGGTGAGCAGCATGGTGAGCGCTACCACCGGCAGTACTTCCGGCGCGCGGAACTCTGCGATGAGCGATACGCCTACCGCCATCACACATCCCAGCAGGAACGACACCATCAATTCTTTGCCCAACAGGCGAAACCAGTCTTTCATTTGTACGTCACCTACGGCTATGGCGCGAATCATCAGCGTAGCGGATTGCGAACCGGCATTGCCGCCACTGCCGATGAGCAAGGGCAGGAAAAACACTAATGAAACAGCTTGCTGGATAGTGGCTTCAAAGAATGAGATTGCCGCGCCGGAAAATACGTTCATGAACACCAGCGCTGTGAGCCAGAATACGCGTTGCCTGAACAGATAGGAGATGTGCGCCTTGACGGGATTTATGATGGCTTCCTGAAAAGCGCCGAATTTGTGGAAGTCTTCGGTACTTTCTTCTTCGGCGACGTCCATCACATCGTCCACCGTGACGATGCCCAGCAGGGTTTTGTCGGTGTCCACCACAGGCAAGGCTACGCGGTCGTGATCGCGAAACACCTTGATGGCCACTTCCTGGTCGTCTAAAGCGTTGAGCGCCACAAAGCGGTTGTCGCTGATTTCGGATATACGCTGTTCCAGCGGAGCAAGAATAATTTCCTTGATGCGGATGTCGTCCACCAGACGCCATTGATCGTCCACCACGTAAATGACGTTGAGTGTTTCGGAGTCGCGCCCGAATTGCCGGATATGCTCCAAAGCCTGAACGACGGTGAAATACGGCTTGACGGCAACATATTCGGGCGTCATCAAACGTCCGATGCTGTCTTCGGGGTAGCCAAGCAGTTTGGTGGCTATTTTGCGCTCCTCCGCCGAAAGCATCTGTACCAACCGTTGGCTGACCTCGCCGGGCAGTTCTTCAAAAAACGCGGTACGGTCATCGGGATCAAGGTCGTTGAGCAGGTTGGTGACAATGTGGCTGTATGTTGCCAGCCCTTCAATAATTTCTTCCTGTTTGTCGTGCGAAAGCAATTGGAATGTCTCTTTTGCACGTTCGTGCAGCAACAGGCGAAACACAAAGATCTCGTCCGATTTGGACATGTTTTCAATTACTCCGGCGAGTTGAAGCGGTTCCAATTCATTCAGATCGCGCTTCAATCTTCGCCAGTTCCTTTCTTCCATCAACTTCCGCAAATAGATATCGAATTCATTCATGATACGGTCTTTCTTTTTAAACTCTGCAAGAAGACCGCAAAAGCCCGCTTACAGAGGTATTAATACTTCTGTTCTCTACGCTTGGGATACGGGCTGTCGTCCATAATTCTTCGTTTTGGTGACTACACTCCGGATTTGCACCCGGAAATTTTTTGCAAAGGTAATATCTTTTTTGATAAAACGGCGAAAAACAAAATTTAGGGTAAAAATAAGCTTGAGGCGCTATGCTTTAATTGGCAATTGAAAATTGAAAATGAAAGGACACGACCGCCCCTAATGGGCATCTTGGGGATTAAGCGTTGTCAGGAAATATACGTTACAATAATAATGAACATTTGCGCTCATTATCAATAAAAAACCGCAAGCATTTGCCGCTTGCGGTTTTCCAAAATCATGACAATCGATTTTTCAAAGTTTTCTGGCGCCGTCCTTGATGACCACGTCATATACTTTCGGTTGGATGTTGAATTGCTCTTTGTACGCTGCGGTGGTTTTTTCGATGAAACTGCCGTACAGATCGTCTTTCACGAGGTTGATGGTACAGCCGCCGAAGCCGCCGCCCATCACGCGTGAACCGCTCACGCCGCATTTTTTGGCAAACTCGTTGAGAAAATCCAATTCGGGACAACTGACGGTATATTTCAGGCTCAAGCCTGTGTGCGTTTCGTACATCTTGCGTCCCGCCGCTTCGTAGTCTCCTTTTTTCAGGTATTCGCAGGTGTCGAGCAGACGCTGTATCTCTTCGATGACAAATTCTGCGCGGATGTAATCCACCCCGCTCACTTTTCCCACTACTTCTTTCAGCATGTCGAGGGAAGCATCGCGGAGCAGTTTTACTTCGGGATGCTTTTGTGCAATAGCGGCCACGACTCTTTCACACGATTCGCGCCGTTCGTTGTACTCGCCACCCAGCATGTGCGCCACGCAGGTGTTGATCAGCACTAACCTGTACCCTTTGGGGTCGAACGGGAAATATTCATATTCCAGCGAACGGCAGTCCAGCCGGATGAGCGATCCTTCTTTGCCGAAGCAGGAGGCAAATTGATCCATGATGCCGCATTTCACGCCCACATAATTGTGTTCGGTAGCCTGACCTGTCAATGCGAGTTCAAAACGGTCGAATCCTAAGCCGAAAGTATCGTTCAGCGCAAAACCTACGCAACTTTCGAGCGCCGCCGACGAGGACATGCCTGCTCCGAGCGGCACATCGCCGGAGATCACGATGTCGAATCCGGGGATTTTTGCGCCTTTTTTGATCATCTCGCGCACCATGCCGAAGATGTACTGCGCCCATCGTTCTTGGGGCTTGTCGGCTTCTTCCACTCCGAACTCGCTTTTTACCGCCACCGTTTGCGGGTTTTCATCGGGTGCATAGGCGCGTACTTTTGTTGTGCCGTTGGGCTTGATAACGCAATAGAGGGCTTTGTCTATCGCGCCCGGCAACACGAACCCGCCGTTGTAGTCGGTATGTTCGCCTATCAGGTTGATACGACCGGGGGAGGTATATGTTACGCCTCCCGTACCGTACAACGATTGAAACTGTTCTTTGATTTTTGAAATATCCATGGTTTTAAGGTTAATTTAATCAGTTATTCAACAGGTATATTCGTATTTACGTTTTTGCTGCCGATGAGCGCGTAGTATAGCATGTAAGCCAGTGCGGCGACAATTACCCAGTAGCTGTTCATAAATGAGAACATGTCGGCAATTTTTCCCTGCAAGAGCGGCAAAATTCCGCCGCCGCACACCATCACCATAAAAATGCCGGATCCGGCTTCGGTATATTTCCCCAAACCTTCCACTGCCAGATTGAAAATCCCCCCCCACATGATGGAGGTACAAATTCCGCACAACGCAATAAACATCACACTTATGGGGACGCTTTCCAATCCGAAAGATATGTCGGACTTGAACACGGGCATGCTTACATGGATGAAAACCGGCAGGAAAATAGCCAACAAAATGAACAGCAAACCCAACGTGGATGTGAACGCAAGCATTATCTTGCTGGAAAAGACTGCGCCCAGTGAAGCGCCGCAAATGCGTCCGATCAGCATCAGCAACCAATAGGTGCCTACCACAGACCCGGCAACCGCAGGGTCAATTGCCAGACCGCCTTTTTCAACCTGAGAAGTCATGAACAGATTGGCAATGTGAGGAATGCCTACTTCAACACCTACATACACAAAGATACAGACGGCGCCTAATATAAAATGACGAAAAGCCAGCGGACTGTGTTCGTATTTTACGGTTTTTGCCTTTTCCAGACGCGGTTCGGGAATATCCATGAGGAACAGCACGAAAAAAGCTAAGGCGAAAATTCCCATTGCGATAAATAACGCGGGATTGCCTTTGTCAATGGTGCGTTCGGCAACATTGGCTCCCATCAAGTACCCCACCAGTACAGGCACAAAAGTGGCGGCAATTGAGTTCAGCGAACCGCCCGTCTGAATCAGTTGGTTTCCTTTCTTTCCGCCGCCGCCCAGCGTATTCAGCATGGGATTGACCACCGTATTGAGCATACACATGGAAAAACCCGAAATGAAAGCTCCGGCAATGTATATGGCAAAGATTCCTGCCGCTCCGGATATAAACTGTATCCCTACACCGGTAAATCCTACGACAATGGCGGCTAATGCCGTTTTTTTGTAGCCGATTCTTTGGAGTAGGATACCCGCCGGCATACCCATAAATGCATAAGCGATGAAATTGGCGAAATACCCCAGCGTAGCTTCAAAATTTGTTGCACCGAACTGGTTTTGGACAATTACTCCGAACGGCCCCGGCAATCCCGTTACAAACGCTATCATGAAAAACAGCGCAAACATCATTGCGATGGGCAATACATAACTTTTTTGTTGTTGTGACATAATGTAAATTTTTTAGGTTGAAAAAATAATCTGTGACAATATTATTATAAAGTATAAAATTTAAAAATGGTTTGCGAACGAAATGTCGTGTCCGGACGAAGCACCACAGAGGGATATTTCGGACGGTTGATACTGTCCGGAAAATGCTGTGTTTCGAGGCAGAAGGCGGAACGTGCGGGGTAATATTTGCCGTATTTGGCGGCAAATTCTCCCGTCATCCAATTGCCCGTGTACAGTTGTACGCCGGGTTCTGTGGTGAACACGTCCATAGCAATGCTCGTTTGTGGCGATATGGCTTTGGCACAGAACGACAGTTCGCCTGCCGTTTTGTTCAGCACGAAAGTATGATCATAGCCTCGTCCGAAATGCAATTGCTCGAAATCGTCGTTGATGCGTGCTCCTATTTTGTGCGCCGTGCGGAAATCCATCGGCGTTCCTGCCGTCGGTTCGGCTTCGCCGTAAGGAATGGCAGTGTCGTCGGTCGGCAGGTAGGTATCGGCATTGATGGTGAGCAAATGATCGCCTATGTTCGGGTCGCCGGCTCCGGACAGGTTGAAATATGAATGGTTGGTGAGGTTCAGGATGGTCGGTTTGTCCGTATGCGCTTCGTAATCAATCTTCACCGCATTGCTGTCGGTAAGCGCATAGGTGACTTTCACGGAAAGTGTCCCCGGATAACCTTCTTCTCCGTCGGGGGACAGGTATGTCAGTTCGATGGTTTGTTCGTCGGTTTGCACGGCATCCCACACCACAGCATTGAAGCCTTTCAATCCGCCGTGCAAATGATTGGGGCCGTTGTTCACCGCCAAATGATATTCCTTGCCGTCCAGTGTGAAAACGCCTTTGGCGATGCGATTTGCCACACGTCCGCACACCGCGCCGAAATAAGGCTCTGCCGACGTCAGATATTCGTCTATGCTGCCGTGCCCCAACACTACGTCCGTTAATTTGCCGTTTTTGTCGGGTACATGCAGGGACACGATTTTTGCGCCATAATTAGTGACAGCCATCTCCATCCCTTTCGAACCGGTGAGGATGAACAAATCTGTCTGTTTGCCGCCTGTGACAGTGCGGAACTTTTCTCGAGTCAAACCACCCGATGTTACATTTTCACTCATGATGGAACAGTTTTTGTAAATGGTATTTTTTGCAAAAGTAAAAAAACACTTCCATATTCCAATGATTTTCGAATAAAAAATTTTTGAGCTGCTGTCCTTTTAAATGAATCTCCGTGATATTGCTCAAAAATGCAAGCCTTACAGGCTAAGGGAAAAATAATTTTATCTCACGGGTGACAGGCCATAAAATATGGAGGTAATATGATTGTCACCGTCCATTTAAGTTGGATTCCCTTGAGCGGAACAATATCCATGAAAAAACCGGAGATATGGCGTGCCTGTTTCCCGTCGAGGGAATCAACAAATATGACGGTTTGATTTGCGTCCATTCTTAATCCGAATTTTTCCATTTGAAATATATGTATTACTTTTACAAAAATTTTGATGACGATAGAAGATAAAGCATCCTTAGATATGATTCAAAGAATTCAAAGCATATTCCTGTTTGCGGCATTCTGTTTTATGGTGTCGCTGTTTTTCGCTACCACGGCGAGTTTGGTGACTCTCGACGGCGAGATTTACGATTTTCGTTTGACCGGTTTCTACCAGACCTACCAAGATGCGACGGAACGTGTAATCCGGCAGGTGTCCCTGACGCTGTACGGATGCCTGATTTGCGGGCTGAACGTGATCACCATATTCATGTACAAGCGGCGTGTGCTGCAAATGCGGCTGTGTATCTACAACATTATTCTGATTGTTGGCATAATGGGGCTGTTGATGTTCATCATTCATAATGTGAAGCGGGTGGATACGGTGGTTTATCATTTGCCTGTAGTGTTTCCGGCGGCATCCGCCATTCTGCATTATCTGGCTTATCGCAGTATTCGCAGGGACGATCTGATGGTTCAGGCATTAAGCCGTTTACGATAAAGGACGATTGGTATGATAGGGTTATTCCGAATGGTATTCATCTTCCTGTTGATTTGGTGTATCTGGAGGGTGCTTTCACGGGTGATTTTTCCCGTATTGTTGCGTGGATACGTCAACAGGAAAATCCGGCAGCAGGAGGAGTTGTTCCATCAAGTGAACAGGAAAAAAGAAGGGGAAATCAACATCAATTATACCCCGAAACCGGAAAAAAATATTGGTATGGAAGAGGGGGACTATGTTGAATACGAAGAAATTAAATAAAGTGTGATTTAGAAACATCTGGTTATGGAGATATTAAAAAAAATATTGCCGCATGTGGCGGCGGTTATTATCTTTCTTTTGGTTTCCGTTATCTATTTCAGTCCCGTGATGGACGGGAAACGGATCAGACAATCTGATCTTGTGCAGGCGTCCGGCGCTCTCAAGGAGGTTGCCGATTTCAGGGCGGCAACCGGCGAGGAGGCGCTGTGGACCAATTCCATGTTTGGCGGTATGCCTGCCTACCAGATTTCCGTGGCGGCGCACCACAACTGGTCGGGCTACCTCCAACGCATCTTAGCGTTGGGACTTCCTTCCCCCGTTTATTTCCTGTTTATGGCGTTTATCGGATGCTACGTCATGCTGCTCTGTTTCAAGGTAAACACTTGGCTGAGCGTTGCCGGCACGTTGGCGTACGGGCTGTCCGCCTATTTTTTGATCATCATCGGGGTAGGACACTCGTCGAAAATGCGGGCGTTGGCTTTCATGCCGGCAGTGATTGGCGGTATTTACATGGTGTATCGCAGGGAAAAGACATTAACGGGCGCCGTCATTACCTGTCTGGCGCTTGCTTTGGAGATACGCGCCAATCATTTCCAGATCACGTATTATTTACTGATCATGGTGCTGCTTTTTATCCTCTTTGAATGGGTCAGGGTGGCAAGAGAAAAGTTGTACGCCAATTTCATCAAAGGTTCTGCCACATTGTTGCTGGCGCTGGTACTAGCTTGCGGCGTCAATATCACCAATATGCTGCTTACAGTTGAATATACGCCGTATTCCACGCGCGGAGCATCCGAATTGAGCAATACGGACGATGATGGAGACAAAACGGGCGGACTGGACAAGAGTTATATCCTGAATAATTACAGTTATGGCATCGTCGAAACCATGAACCTGTTTATCCCCAATTTTGTGGGCGGACCTTCGGTAAGTGAAGTAAGCCACAATTCGCCGTTTTACAAGACGATGACGGAAAACGGCATTTCCAGGACACAGGCGGCGCAGGTAGCTCGGCAAGTGCCACTGTACTGGGGCGGGCAGGACGGAGGGACATCCGGACCAGTGTATGTCGGCGCAGTCGTCGTGTTTCTGTTTGTGCTGGGATTGTTTGTGGTGAAAGGCAGTATCAAATGGTGGTTGGTTGTTTCCGTTGCCGTATCCATAGTGCTGTCTTGGGGCAAGCACTGCATGTTCATTTCCGAGCTGTTTATCGACTATTTTCCGGGTTACAACAAGTTCCGGACGGTTTCCATGATTCTGGTGATTGCCGAACTCGCCATGCCGTTGCTGGGCATTCTTGCGCTGAAAGAAATGTTTGGGCAAAGGCTGACCGTTTCCGACAAAAAAAACGCGCTCAAAAAAGCCCTGTACATCACGGGGGGCATTGCCTTGTTTTTTACGCTGCTGCCGGGTTTACTGTTCGATTTCTCTTCTCCGTCGGACGGAGAACTTGCCGAGGTGTTTCCCGAATGGCTGATTGCTTCGTTGCCCGACACACGCAAATATGTGCTCCGCATGGATGCGCTCCGCAGTTTGTTTTTCGTGGCAGCGAGCGCAGCGGTATTGTGGTGTGCAATGACGGGTAAACTGAAAACAAAAGCCTCCATCGTCCTTTTTGCCATACTGATACTCGTGGATTTGTGGACGGTAGACAAACGTTATCTGAACGACAGCCATTTTACTTCCACAAGGGAAGTGGCAAATTCCGTGCAGCCGTCTGTTGCCGATCTCTTCATTTTGCAGGATACAACGCCCGATTATCGTGTACTGAACCTCGCTAATCCTTTCAACGACGCCACCACATCATATTTTCACAAATCCATCGGTGGCTACCACGGCGCAAAAATGAAACGTTATCAGGAATTGATTGATCACAGGCTTATTCTTGAGAGACACGCCCTGATTTCAGGCATACAATCTGCCAAAACCACACAGGACGTCGAAACGGCATTTAAGCAATGTACGGCGCTGAACATGTTGAACACCCGTTACGTAATTTACAATCCGGAGCAACCCGCGCTAAACAACCCGAAAGCGCTGGGCAACGCATGGACGGTAGGAAGCATCCGCTGGGTGGACAATGCCGACGCCGAAATAGCGGCATTAACGGAGTTTTCTCCTGCGGAGGAAGCGGTGGTGGACAAGCGTTTTGAATCCGTATTGACCGGTTTCGCGATACAAAAGGACAGTATTGCCACCATTCGTTTGACCGCTTATGCGCCAAATCACCTGACTTATGCATACAGCGCCCAAACGCCGCAATTTGTTGTGTTTTCCGAAATTTATTACGACAAAGGCTGGCAAGCATATATTGACGGGCAGCCTGCGCCACATGTTCGCGCTAACTATGTGCTGCGGGCAATGGTTGTGCCGGCGGGAACACACCATGTGGAATTTCGTTTTGCCCCGAGAATTTATGCGATAGGGGAGAATATCTCACTGGCAAGTTCCATCGCTATGTTGTTGTTCGTGTTGAGTGGCATTGTGTTGCCATTCGCAAGAAAAGCAAGCAACAAAAAATATTTCCAAAGATCACCTCATCGCCAATTGCCCCGCAGGAATACGTGAGGAAACCGGATGAAAGGTATCACTGCACACCGACATCATGCGCTTCAGACGTTATCCGGGCGGTCGGTATCGGAACAGAGAGAACAGTTATGCCGATTTTTCAGGCGTTCGTGGATTGTTCAGGTATCCGAATTGAAGGGATGCCGGCGCAACGAATTGGAGATACTGCTGCGCATTTTCGACCAGACCACCCGGATGAATGACCACCATATCCTCAATTGGAAAATCTAATGGATAAAAACACGGAAAGAAACTAATGAGTTAAACGCGTTGACTCCGGTTCTGAAATGCCCAAATTCAATTATTCGGAAAGTTTTGCTATCTTTCCTCTGTAAAAAACTTTTTTTCATTGCAGGCGCTTGGAAAACTGAAGTTTTTCATCTAATTTTGCGGCAAAAGCGATAATCAATGATTGTAATCAGGCTTCGTAGCGGGCTGGGCAACCAGATGTTCCAATATGCCTTTTTTCTCCAAATGCAGCAATGGTACGGTAAAGACAAGGTAAAACTTGACATAGACACTTTTCATTGGAAAGCCCATAACGGCAGAGAATTGGACAAGGTTTTCGGGATAGACCTTGCACAGGACGCCATACCGGCGGCGGTGTCGCTGAAGATGGCAGATGTGGGCTACGACATTAAAAGCAAAGTATTGCGCCGTTTGCGTGGCAGCAAACACAAGCACTACTTATTTTGGAAACAGTTGCAATATGAGAATTACCGGCATCTTCCGGAACATGTTTATCTCGAAGGCTACTGGAACGAAGAGATTTATTTTCGAGATGTTGCCGGAAAAGTACGGAGCATATACCGGTTTCCACAGCCGCAGGACAGCGCTAACCGCAAATTGCTGCGAACAGTCGAAGCAATGGTGTCCGTGGGGGTTCATGTGCGGCGAGGCGATTACATCCGGTATCCAGATATACTCCCGATGTGTTCTGCGGCATACTACCGGCAGGCAGCGCAAATTATCCGTACAAAGACCCGCGATGAACCGCATTTTTACGTTTTTTCCGATGACCCTGAGTGGTGCCGGAACAACATTAATCTTGACGGGGATACCGTTTTCGTGGACATCAACGCCGGAAAGGACGCATGGAAAGACATGATGCTGATGTCGCACTGTCGGCATCAAATCATCGCCAACAGCACATTCTCATGGTGGGCGGCATGGCTGAACCCGAATGCCGGAAAAATAGTGATTTACCCGTCATCCACAACCAAAACCTATGCAAGTATGCCCGATGCGTGGCTGATGCTGCATGTGGACTGATTTGAGGGTAGAAAAGAGCAAAGTGGATCGGCAAAAATTATTTATTAATTTCCTTTTGTACATTCATATTACGTTTATATTCAGCTTTTTCCACCGCCGCAAAACTGCCTGATAGCGGTTTGGGTATCTAACGACGAACGGTTTTATCACTACATGCAAGGCAACATAATTAATCAGTCTGTCTAACAGGCTTTTTTGTTTATTCCGTTTTATCGTC
>JAISWR010000123.1 GCA_031270985.1 Bacteroidales bacterium
GTTCTTCCGTCCACCCGTCCAGCACTTCTTTGTTGATTTGCGACAGGTCTAAGCCCTTGTATTCGGGAAATTTCTTCTGCATGGATTCTTTTTTGAAAATCGCACAAAGATACGTAAGGAATCCGAAACAGAAAAGGCTACGTTTTGATTGGATATATTTCAAAGAACGATCAGGAAAGTGAAAACGGTTGGATGACTGAATTTCAATGGAAAAAGCGCTTGCAGAAATTTTCCGATTCTTGTTGCTTCCAGTACCGGCTTGTCTTTCGATGAAATTTTGCCTGTAATAGATTTTCGGACAATTTCGGTGCAACATACAGCCATGATCAATGATGAATCATTTCCCATAACAGTAATTATTTTAAGTGCATTATCATCAACACGGGATTGTCATTCTCATCCAGATTTTCTATCAGCGACCTCAATTCCCGTGCCTTTCGTTTATTGATCGCCGGTGTTTCCATATCAATATTTTTGTAGCATATTTCCCGAAATCAATGAAATAACGAGGCATTAAGGCGTCTTGTTGAAAATAAAATACAGTATCGCTCATATCTTGATAATACATCAATTATTGTATCTTCCCAGATTTTTAGTCCGGCATACAACATTATTTTTGAAAAACAAGATGATTCGTGATTTTGATTTTTTGAAAATTTTTTTTGAAGTTTCTCACGGATAGGTTTGCGTAAATTATGAGAATATGGTGCAACGTTTTTGAATTTTTCCGTCTTACTCAAAACCATTTGGATGTTTTGATATATGAAAAAGATATTTTTGTCAGTGTTGGTGATAATTCTTGTCATCGCTCTTTCATCTGCTATTGACAAGGAGCGGTACTATTACCACAATTCGGATTACAGCCCCATTTTCATGAGCCGTGAAATGCTGGAACAGTCCGTCTTGTATGTACAGGGCGCACGCGAAGTGAAAAATACCGGCAAAGTGTATTATCGGGCGCCGTATATCTACATGAACGAACGTTATAAGGGCGTGCATGTGATTAACGTTGCGAATCCCGAAAATCCCGTTAACGAAGGCTTTATTCTGGCGCCCGGCTGCATTGATATGGCGGTGAAGGACCATATACTGTATCTTGACAATGCTGTCGATCTGGTCAGTTTCGACCTGAACGGTAAAACCGTAACTAACCGCATCCGTAACGTCTTTCCCGAACCTGCCGCGCCGGGTTACTCGTATAATGATTTCCACGACCGCCCCGAAAATTATATTTTGGTGGAATGGAGAAAAAAAGAACCGTAAAAATTTCGACATCATGAAAAAAATAATTGTTTACGTAAAATACAGCGTCGTTGGCGGCATATTGTGGTTTATCCTGATGTGGATGCCTGTTACCTGCTCCAAAGATGTGCTATTTGCCGAAGGAAATTTTTCCGGTGTGGGCGGCTCTATGGCGCGTTTTGCGGTCGCGGGCGATATGCTCTACACCGTGGACGCCGGCACCTTGAAACAGTTCAACATTTCGGACGCAGCATATCCCAAATACAATGAAGTCCGTGATATATACATAGGGAACAACATCGAAACCGTATTTCCGATGGATACACTTTTGTATATCGGTTCGCAAAACGGCATGTATGTGTATGACATCAGCGACCCCCGTTTCCCCGACTATGTAACTGTCGTCAAGCACATCCACAGTTGCGACCCTGTGGTGGTGGAGGGACATTACGCTTATGTCACCCTGAACACCATTTCCAGTTGGTGCGGACGCAACCCCAACAATGTGCTGCACATATACGATGTGACAGACCCGGTTCATCCCGTGCAGGTGGGAACGGTTAATCTTGTTGGACCGAAAGGATTGGGCGCCGATGGCAATTTGCTGTTTGTGTGTGACAAGGGATTGAAAATCTTCGACATTTCACACCCCGAACAACCGGAATCCGTCAAACAAATCGGTGATTTGGCAGATATTGACGCAGCTGGATACATCCGCTCCGCATACGACGTCATACCGGCAGACGGACTGCTCATCCTTGTGGCGGATGAAGGCCTTTTCCTGTTTGATTACACGGATTTTGAAAAAGGAAAAGACTTGAAATTTCTCAATAAAATAGAAGTAAAAAAGTAACGCATGAAAAACACGATTTTATGCCTGTTGCTTTTGTCGGCAGGAATGGTAGCGGCACAGACGGACGAACAGCCTCAATCCGAATCTTCGCAAAAAAGCAAACGGCAGATGCTGTATCACGAGTTTGACAAAAACGGTATCGCACGATATGTGATTACCTTTCAGCCGACGGAATTGTTGCTCGGAAGAGTACGTTTGGACGGATCAGTCCGGCTGCCGAATACGCGCGGATGGTTGCAACTTGGACTTACCGCTTATCCTTTTGCCTACCAGCCGGACAAAGATCACAATAACTTCGGCTGGGTGATTGACGACCGCTATGCCTCCATGTGGGGATATGGCATAGATGTGAATTACAGATATTTTGCGGGAAAACTGCTGTATCTTGCAGGCGGTCTTTCGTACCACTATGCCGACGTGAGTTACGCAGCCGCAGAATGGAACACTTTCACGGAAGACGGGCTGGAATATCACGAACGTCCTTACGGCATTTACCGGCAACACTTGCATAAGCCAGGGGTAAACATCGTGTTCGGCTATCAGAAAATCACCCGCCACGCCTTTGTGACCGATATATACGTAGGCGCAGGCTATCGTTACGGTTTACAAAAATATCCGAAATATCGCCAGTTCAACAGTTCACCTCCGTCTTTCGGATACAAAGGCTTAACGTTTCTGTTCGGCTTCCGGATAGGATTCGGGCAATACTGGTGATTCGTCGCCTTATTTCTGTTTATGGCTGTCCGAATTGCGGAGAGGCGGCATTGAAAAGAGAACCGTACACAAAACGGTCAGACCGGACAGTCCGACCTTTCGCGTTGCCGAGATTGTCATACAACAGCGCCGCCGCACCTCAATAATCTTGTGCATTAGGCGGTAAAAAACATGCGGGATATTGTAAGATCGCGGAGGCTGTACGATAAAAAGAGTGATGAAACGGAAATAAATTTCGCATTATTTTTTGCATGTTTCGAGAACATCATATATCTTTGCGACATTAACCGAAATCGAAATATTAAAAACCAAAGAAAATGAAAAATTTCCTGGATGAAAATTTTCTGTTGCAAACCGACACGGCACAACAGTTGTATCATCAACATGCGGCAAAGATGCCTATTATAGACTATCATTGCCATCTCGTACCGGCGATGATTGCCGGCGACCGCAAGTTTGACAATCTCGGGCAGATCTGGCTTGAGGGCGACCACTACAAGTGGCGCGCCATGCGTACCAACGGTGTTGACGAACGTTTCTGCACGGGTAAGGACACAACGGATTGGGAGAAATTTGAGAAATGGGCGGAAAC
>JAISWR010000140.1 GCA_031270985.1 Bacteroidales bacterium
ATTTAATTTAATTTAATTTACTGATTTGATTTTAATTTACTATTTATTGATTATTGATTATTTATTATTTATTATTTTAAATATTCCCTGTCAATAACCCGGATTATTTTTTCCATCCAGTCCTTCATCCGACAGGACGTCGGCATTGGGCAGCGGGAAGAGCCAGTAATCTTCGTCCACGCCCAGCACTGCTTTAGCCCGTCCGGTGCGCACCAGATCATACCAGCGATGTCCTTCAAACGCAAATTCGACACGCCTTTCGTCTTCAATTGCCTGGATGACAGCCTGCGCGTCGGTGGTGGTGGCAAAGAGCGGCACTTCGGCGCGGTCGCGGATGGCGTTCAGGTCGGCAATGGCTCCGGGCAGGTCTGTCGGCGTTTTTTTGGCTCTGGCTTCGGCGCGAATCAGGTACAGTTCGGCGATGCGAATGGCGTAAAGAGGGTCAGTATTTGCAGGCACGTTGGCTGTAGCGACGGTTGTATGATACAACACCACGTAATATGTGGATCCTCCTGAGACACTGATTAATGATTTGCGAGTACCGCCTATGTTGGGGTTATTGAGCAGGTCAACGATTTCTCCGGTAGGTATGTATTCGTAAGAGCCGCCACGTGCCACAGTCGCAGGATACCATATACTCCACCTGTTGGCGGTATTGTTGGCGGTAGAGGAGATTTCAAAAACGGATTCTTTCGTCAGGAACGGTCCTGCGAAAAAGGCGCTGTATGGTTTGACAAGTTCAAATTTGGCGGTATTGGCGATGACCTGCGAGGCGTATTGTTCCGCCTCCGCCCATTCGCCGGCATACAGGTGTACGCGAGCACGCAGGGCGCGTACCGAAGACTTCTGGGCGCGGTTGCGGGTGGTGGCGTCTTCTTCGCGCAGCAGGCGTTCCGCTTCGGTCAGGTCGTCTTTCACCCGATTGTAGGTTTCTGCCAGCGTGCTACGTTTCAAAGCGCCGATGGAACTCAGACTTGTGGTAGGCTCCAGTTGCAGCTGTACGCCGCCCCATGTCTTGCCGAGATTGAAATAAGCTAAAGCGCGGATAAAACGGGCTTCACCGAGGATATTGTTCCTTTCTTCCTCGGTCAGCGCAGGGTCCGTCACTTTGGGAATTTCCGTCAATACCCAGTTGGCGCGGTTGATGAGGGAATACAGGGATCTGTATGCGCCCACGATGGACGTATTGATCACGCCGAATGAATAGGTGTCCAGTTCGATGTTCTGGTATTGACTGCCGCCAAACTGTACATTATCCCCGGGCAGGAAGCCGAATAGCTCGTTGGTGGAATAAATGCTTCTCAGCGAGGAATAAGTTGCCGTAAGTAAGGCGCGCGCCGTAAGCGCATCGGAGATGGCATTTTCCGAAACGAGGGAATTGGTGGGTTTCACATCCAGAAACTTCTCGCACGAAGCAAGCAATACCGTTCCGGTCAACAATACTCCGGCGAAAACCGGATTTTTTACAATAATCTGATGTATCTTTTTCATGTTTTTATTTTTATAAAGTGATATTCAAAATGACTTGGAAAGTGCGCGGCTGCGGGATGGTTGCCCAATCGTAGCCTGCTGTGTTATTGCTGCTGCTTTGGGCGCTCACCTCAGGGTCAAGCCCTTTGTAATTAGTCAGCGTCCAGAGGTTGGTTGCCGACACGGTGGCTTTGATACGCTCAATGCGCAGTTTTGCGGAGAGGTTTTTGGGCACGGTGTAGCTCAATGAGAGGTTTTTCAAACGGAGGTAGGAGCCGTCGTCCAGATAACGGCTGCTCAGGTTGTTGACTTGACCGACATAGTTGTTGGCATGCCCGCCGTTTTGGGTCGGGTTGGCGGGAGCAACGGTCAATCTGGGAATGTCCGTCACATCGCCGGGTTTTTGCCAGCGTTCCAATTGTCGCGGAATAAAACCGATGCCCCCCATCGTTCCACCGTGTACTAGAAAGAAGTCGTGCATGTTCATGATGTCGTTTCCCTTGGTGAAATAGAAGAACACGTTCAGTTCAAAATTCTTGTAATTCACCACGTTGGTGATGCCTCCGGTGTAGTCGGGCGGGGCTTTGCCCACAATTTGCCTGTCGGCGTATGTGATTTCACCGTCTTTGTCCACATCTTCGTACACGGCGTTCCCCGTCTGCGGATCGACATACAGTTGTTTGTAGATGAAGAACGAATTGACAGGTTCACCTTCGCGTAAAATAGATGTCCCGCGACTGCTTGCGCCCATGGTTTGTTCCTGCGGGATTTTTTCAATCCGGTTGCGGTTGGCAGAAATGTTGAAAGCGGTGCGCCACGTAAAATTCCTTGTCCTGAAGTTCACCGACTCGAGGCTCAGTTCCACGCCCCTGTTGCTCAATTCGCCGTAGTTCTGCGTGTAGGAGCTGTATCCCGTGCGCGACGGCACCTCAACACCCAGCAGCATGTTGTAGGTATATTTCCAGTACACGTCGAAATTAACGCTCAGGCGGTTGTTCAGCACGCCAAATTCCACGCCGAGGTCGGTTTGACGGGACAATTCCCACGTGAGGTCGGGATTGCCCAGGTTGCCCGGCGCAAGGCTCGGTTGGTCAAGATATCCGCTGGAACTGCTCGACCATGTGGAGAGCGAGGCATAGTTGCCAATGCCGTTCTGGTTGCCCGAATAGCCGAAACTGCCGCGCAGTCTGAGCGCGTCGAACAGGTTCAGGTTGCGGACAAACGCTTCCTGTCCTGCATTCCACGTTACCCCAAAGGCAGGAAAATAGCCCCAGCGGACATTTTCCCCGAAACGGGAAGAACCGTCGGCGCGCAGGCTGAAATCAAAAGTATATTTGCCGGCATAACTGTAACCCGCCTTGCCGAAAAATGACACCAGCCGGTTCTCGGACGACGAAGCGCTTCCCGAAGTGGTAGCGGCAGACGACACTTCCCGCAACTGTTCGAACGTATAACCGCTGCCGCTGGCGCTCAACGATTCGGACTTCCGAACATTGATGGTGTTGCCCAAAAGCACATTGACATCATGCTGCTTGTCCTCTCCGAAGGATTTGATGTAGGTCAGCAATTGTTCCGCCGTGTAAACCAAACTGAGAGTGCTGCCGGCGCTGGCGGAACCGTTGGTAGACATAGAAAAATCGTTGAAACTTTTTGAGGTGTTGTTCACATAGTCGAAACTCCAACTACTGCGCAGTTTCAGCTCGGGGAGGAAAGCGTATTCGCCATACAGGTTGACGGTGTTTCTCCATGTTACGTACCTGTTGTCCAGATGCTCTATATACCTCAGGTGGTTGTTGAACGTGGCTTGATTCACGTAATTCCCGTTGGCGTCATAAATGGGCAGGAACGAACGGGGAAAGATAGCGGAATTGATCACGCCGCCGGGATCGTTATCGCTTCCTCTCACCTTTGTGCGCTGGGTGCGGTTCAGGTTGAAACTCGTGCCTAATTTGAGCTTTTCCGTCACTTTGTTGTCATAATTGATGCGCCCTGAAAAACGCTGAAATACTGTTGGTTTTATGATAGACGACTCTTCCGAATACCCTACGCCCACATAATGGTTGCTTGTGGCATTTCCACCCTGTACGGATACCTGATAGTCGGACAGTTGCGCCGTGTGGTAGAGGCTGCTGATGCGATCGTAAGTGGGCAAATCATCAATAGCATTGCGGGTAAAATCCGGCGTTGTCCCATCTGCCTGTTTGTACGGATACACCAAATCCCAGTTGGTGGGTTTCACTCTGGTGAGATAGGTTGCCAAAGTTTCGCCGTTGTCACTGGCTGTATTGGTCCATGATTCGTTGAGCAGCAAGCCCGTTTCCGGTCCGGTAATCGCCTTGAAATGATTGACCGCATTTGCCCATCCGTGAGAGGCAAGCACATTGATACGCGACTTGGCATTCAATTTGCCGCGCTTGGTGGTAATCACCACAACTCCGTTTGAACCTTGCGAACCGTAAATGGCGGTGGCATTGGCGTCCTTCAGTATGGAGATGCTTTCAATATCGTTCGGGTTGATGTCCGCCAACGGGCTGGATTGAAGATTGCCGCCCGATGATCCGATCGGAACGGAAGTATTCAAAAATACGCCGTCCACCACATACAGCGGATCCAGACTGCCGTCAATGGAATTGTTCCCGCGTATCAGAAAGGTTACTCCGCCGCCCGGAAGACCGCTCGTAGAAACAATTTGCACGCCGGTGACCTTTCCTTGCAACAGTTGGGTGAAATTGTTATCCGCCTGACTGGTGAGGGCTTCGTCGAAACTGATGGATGAGATAGCGGCGCTGATGGCTTTGCGTTGCTGCGTCGTGTAGCCGGTTACCACCACTTCGTCCAGCAAATTGCTGTTTTCTCTCACTGCAATCACCAGCGGTTCGGAAGTGTCGTACACCACTATTTCCTCCGACCTGTAGCCGACATACTCAATGACCAGCGTTGCCGGCAATCCTGCCGCTCTGATGCTGAACTCGCCGTTAAGGTCACTCACTACGCCCGTGGTTGTGCCTTTTAAAAAAACAGTGGCGCCAACCACCGGCACTTCCCTGTCTTCGTCTATCACGCTGCCCTGTATGACGGTTTGGGCATGAACGCCTGTAAAGGAACTGAACCCCAGCAGGCTCAAAACAAGGATTTTTAGACTGAAAAATCCATAAACAGACTTTATTATATGATGTATCATGTTTTTTTATGAAATTTAAAATTTAAAAATACTCCTTCCCGAATGATTTCGAGCCGTTCGGAATGATGCGATTACATCGCAGGAGCGAAAAAATAAAATTTATTTGATGACAGACCAACCGCCCTGTATGGACATGTTGGAAAAAAAACTAATTTTGCGGTGACTCTAATGAATTAAATTTAGCGTTAAAGTGTCCCGCCGATCCAGTTGCACCCGGTATGCGGAGGGCACTTTTTTTATCCATAGACCCACCATTGACAGGCAACATCAACATATTGCGCTGTGCAGGAATCCTGCATTGTGGTATTCTTCTTTTTTCTTCATGGTGCTTATTGATAATACTTTATAACGCACATAAACATTGTTATGTCTATTGATACAGTGTATATTCCGATGCGCAAAAAAACGCTTTCCTGTTTTGCCGCAACCGGTAAGACACGGCAACCGATCCGGTTTCCGACCGGATTGCACCGGAGACACGATTTTTCAGCGACTTCGGAGTGACGACCTTCGATAAAAACAACAGACATAAATTTTCGAGACATAAAATACTGACGTATCAAATTATGCTGCAAAGGTAGAGTGTCTTATCGGCTTCGTAAATACCATCTTTATGGTATTTTAAGAAAAAATGGTGGAGACGGTCGGTTTTTCTCTCGGCAAAAGCCCGTACAAGCCATATCTTGTGCGGGTTAAAAATGTGGGATATGTGTCGCATCAAAAATCAGCCGGTTCTTCAAGTCGCCTTGTTTTTATTTTGGATAAAGACTTTTGTGTAAAGGATTTTTTATTATTGGACAAGCAGATAAAATAATATCACTATATTTGCAAACAAAACATAAATCTGTAATACTATGTCAATCAAATTCAAAACCATTCAAAAAAGCGAACCCTGCGTATCCGGCGGGGGCGCAAGGAAGTATTATGCCGCTCCCGTGATGAACGGCGAACTGGGCATCGACCTTACAACCATAAATCTTATCATACCATGAAATCAAAAATATTTATCATTTTATTCTGTATCTTGGGGATACGGTATTCGGATGCGGCGTCGCGGCACAAGTACAATTTCAATTCCGTATGGAAATTATACGTGGGAGATGCGCAGGGCGCGGAAAAGCCGGGGTTTGACGATTCCTCGTGGAAAGACCTCACACTGCCGCGGGCATTCAACGAGGACGATGCTTTCAGGCTGAGCATCGAAAAACTGCCGACGGGTATTGCGTGGTATCGCAAACATTTCACCTTACCCGCTTCGCTGGAAGGAAGCAAGGTGTTTGTAGAATTTGAAGGCGTGCGGCAGTCAGGCGAGTTTTACATCAACGGGCAATATCTCGGTTTGCATGAAAATGGCGTAATGGCGGTCGGTTTCGACATTACGCCTCATGTGACGTTCGGTAAGGAAAACGTCATCGCCGTCCGCACCAATAACGACTGGGATTACAGCGAAAAAGCCACCAACACCCGATACCAGTGGAACAACAGAAATTTCAACGCCAACTATGGCGGTATTCCCAAAAACGTATATTTGCACGTCACCGGCAAGCTGTACCAGACATTGCCGCTGTACAGCAACCTGAAAACAACGGGCGTGTACGTATATGCGAAAAATATAGACATCGGCGCAGCGACAGCGGACATTCATGCCGAATCGGAAGTGCGCAACGAAACAGCCAAAGCGGTGAACGTGACGTATGATGTGCGCGTGCGTGACATGGACGGCAAAGAAACAGGACATTTCCGCAGCAAGGAAATATCCGTCGCAGCAGGCGGCACGCAGACATTGACGGCTTCTGCCCGCTTGTCCGGACTGCATTTCTGGAGCTGGGGATACGGATACCTCTACACGGTGGAAACCACGCTGATTGTAGACGGCAAGGAAACGGACAGGGTGATCACAAAAACGGGCTTTCGCAAGACCCGTTTCGGCGACGGCATGGTGTGGCTCAACGACCGCGTGCTGCAGATGAAAGGCTACGCACAGCGCACCAGTAACGAATGGCCTGCCGTAGGACTTTCCGTGCCGGCATGGCTGAGCGACTATTCCAACGGCTTGATGGTGGAAAGCAATGCCAATCTGGTACGCTGGATGCACGTCACCCCGTGGAAACAGGACATCGAATCGTGCGACCGCGTCGGACTGCTGCAAGCCATGCCCGCAGGCGACGCCGAAAAAGACGCTTCGGGTGTGCAGTGGACTCAACGCACAGCGCTGATGCACGACGCCATCATTTACAACCGCAACCATCCGAGCATCATGTTCTACGAATGTGGCAACGAATCCATCAGCGAAGAACACATGGCGGAGATGAAAGTCATTCGCAACCTTTACGACCCGCACGGGGGAAGAGCCATCGGATCGCGCGAAATGCTGGACAGCCACGTAGCAGAATACGGCGGAGAAATGCTGTACATCAACAAAAGCGGGCGCCTCCCCATGTGGGCTACCGAATATTCTCGCGACGAAGGTTTACGAAAATACTGGGACAACTATTCCTACCCGTTCCACAAGGACGGCGACGGTCCGCTGTACCGAGGCGCCGACGCAAGCGTGTATAACCGCAATCAGGACAGTCATGCCATCGAAAATGTCGTGCGCTGGTTCGACTATTGGCGCGAACGTCCAGGAACAGGGCGGAGGGTCAGCTCGGGAGGAGTCAAGATCATCTTTTCCGACAGCAATACCCACTATCGCGGCGAAGAAAACTATCGCAGAAGCGGCGTCACCGACCCAATGCGGATTCCTAAAGACGGATTTTTCGCCCATCAGGCAATGTGGGACGGATGGGTTGATACCGAACAGCCGCACACACACATCATGGGACACTGGAATTACGAACCGCAGACAATCAAAGACATATATGTGGTGTCCAGCGGATGCGAACGGGTGGAACTGCTGGTTAACAACCGTTCAAAAGGTTTCGGCAAAAGAACGCATGATTTTCTGTACACTTTTGAAAACGTTGCCTTCGAAGCCGGAGCAATCAAAGCCGTAGCGTATGACGGAGAAGGGAAAGAAGTCGGATCGGACGTCATCGTTACGGCAGGTGCTCCCGCATCTGTTCGCATGAAACTGATACAGGGAGCGCACGGATTCTACGCCGACGGCGCGGATATGGTGCTGGTGGAGGTGGAAGTGGCGGACGCCGCCGGAAATCGTTGCCCGCTGGCAAACAACCTGATTACGTTTGCCGTGGCGGGTCCTGTCGAATGGCGTGGCGGCATTGCACAGGGAACTGACAATTATATCCTGTCCAAAACTTTGCCTGTGGAATGTGGCATCAACAGAGCATTGATCCGTTCGCTCACGGAAGCGGGGGAAATCAGAATCATCGCTTCCGCCGACGGCTTGAAGTCCGCTACGCTGACATTCCGTTCTACGCCCGTCACGGTAAGCAACGGCTTGTCGGAAACCTTTCAGGCGGACGCACTCCCCTCTTCGCTGAAAAGAGGCCCAACACCGCAAACACCGTCATACACCGCGAAACGTATCCCTGTGGAAATAGCCCGTGCAAAAGCCTCTTCCAACAACGAAACGGCAGGCAACAGCTACGACGACAATGAACTGAGCGAATGGCGCAACAACGGAACCGTTGCAGGCGGACAAATCACCTACGAACTGCAACGCGAGGCGCAGATCGACGAAGTGGTGATGAAACTCACAGGATGGCGGATGCGCTCCTACCCCATCAGCATCTATGTGGACAGCGAACAGGTGTTTGCCGGAACAACGGAAAAAAGTCTCGGATACGTGACCATCCCCGTGAAGAAAACAAAAGGACGCAACGTAACCATACGCCTAACAGGCAACAATGAACAATCCGACGCATTCGGTCAGGTGGTCGAAATCACCGGCAACATTGAGATGGATTTGTTCAGAGCGCCCGGCGCGGAAGATTCAAAGGGAGAACTGCGTATCGTGGAAATAGAGTTTTACGAAAAACCGTAGTTTGATCTCTCTTTGTTTTTATACAAAAAATAAACTATCACTATATTTGCAAATCATTAAATCAACCAAAAACCAATGAACCCGATATTCGGAATTTTCTGTGCAGTCACTGCATTCTCTTTACTTTCATCAGACGTTTTCGCGCAACGTACGGAATCGTTGTACCTTTCCGGACGTGGCACAGACGATGCCGTAATATGGGATTTTTATTGTACCGCGGGCATGAACAGCGGGAAATGGTCAAAAATTCCCGTGCCGTCCAATTGGGAATTTCACGGATTCGGACAGTTTGACTATGGCAGAGGTACGACTGCGAAAGACAACAGCGCTCAACGGCTCAATGAGAGCGGCATGTACCGTTACCGCTTTACCGTACCTGTCGCGTGGAAAGGCAAGAAAGTCAATATCGTGTTCGACGGTTCGATGACCGACACCGAAGTGAAAATCAACGGGAAAAGTGCCGGAGTTGTGCATCAGGGCGCATTTTACCGTTTCCGCTACGATATTAGCAAACTGCTGCAATACGGCAGAGAAAACCTGCTGGAAGTGACTGTACATAAGGCTTCGGCAAATGCCACCGTGGAAGAAGCCGAACGTATGGCTGATTTTTGGGTGTACGGCGGCATCTTCCGTCCCGTGTGGCTGGAAGCGCTGCCGCAAACGCATATCGAACGTATCGCCATTGATGCACGTATGGACGGGCAATTCTCTATGGACGTATTTCTGGGGCAATCCCTCAAAGCAGGCGAAATAGTAGCTCAGGTGAAAACATTGGACGGCAAACCTTACGGAAACCCCATCCGTCAAACCGTTGACAAAACCGACTCCTTGCGCCTGTCAGCCGCTTATGCCCGTCCCTCCCTGTGGTCGTCCGAGTTCCCCAACCGCTACACGGTGGAGGTGTCCCTGTTGAAAGACGGAAAAGTGCAGCACCTGTTGACCGAAAAGTTCGGTTTCCGCACCGCCGAGCTTCGTCCGGGCGACGGCTTCTATGTGAACAACGTAAAAATCAAATTCAAAGGCGTTTGCCGACACACGCACTGGCCGACTTCAGGACGGGCAAGCAACTACTCCATCAGCCTTGACGATGTACTGTTGGTCAAGGAAATGAACATGAACGCCGTTCGCATGTCCCACTATCCGCCGGACGCCCATTTTCTGGACGTGTGCGATTCGCTGGGACTGTACGTACTCGACGAATTGACGGCATGGCAGTATCCACCTTATGAAACCGCTGTCGGCAAAAAACTGGTCAGGGAACTCATCACCCGCGATGTGAATCATCCCTGCGTGGTGATGTGGGCAAACGGCAACGAGGGCGGGTTCAATTTCGAGTTGTTGCCGTCTTTCGCCCGCTACGACATCCAAAAACGCTTGGTTATCCATCCGTGGCTGGAAGAAACTGAGGTGAACACACTGCACTATATCCCTTACGGCGTGGGAACGCATTTCTATTTTGAAGGACGTAAGGTGTTCTTCCCTACCGAACTTCTGCACGGGTTATACGACGGCGGGCACGGCGCCGGACTGGACGACCACTGGAACCTGATGTATCACCATCCGCTCAGCTCGGGAGGTTTCCTGTGGGATTTCGTCGATCAGGGCGTAGTGCGCAATGACAAAGGCGGGTTGATAGACACTTACGGAAATAATGCCGCCGACGGCATTGTGGGGCCTTACCGCGAAAAGGAAGGCAGTTTCTACACCATCAAAGAAATATGGTCGCCTGTGGTACCAGAAGGTACAACGTTTATCCCGCCCTCGTTCGACGGCAAAATCAAGGTGGAAAACCGCTACCATTTCACCAATCTGAATCAATGCACGTTTACAGCAAAATGGCTACGGTTTGACTACCCGGCAGGAAAAACGTCGGCAACCGTCACAGCAGTCAGAGTGTCCGACACCCCCGCCGGATTTACGGGAATGCTGGAAATAGAAATGCCGTCTTCCCCTGCGGATTACGACGCGCTGGCTCTGACGGCAACCGACCCTTACGGCAAGGAAATATACACATGGACGCGCACCATTACGCCAGTCGAAACATTTGTACAAAAACTTGTCGAAACGGAAAGTAATAAACCTTCAGTGACCGAGACCGCAAACGAGATAACTTACAGAGCGGGGAACACAACCCTCACAACAGACAAAA
The DNA here is from genome assembly GCA_031270985.1 of Bacteroidales bacterium. GTDB lineage: Bacteria > Bacteroidota > Bacteroidia > Bacteroidales > UBA4181 > JAIRLS01. The sequence goes on from JAISWR010000140.1 coordinate 10,750, forward strand.
CCAGAGGCATCATCACCCGGATAGCGGTGAACGGGAAAACGCTGCCGTTAGACAATGGACCCCGTTTCACTGCCGGCAATCTGGAACTTGCGGAATGTAACACAACGGAAAAAGACGGAGTACCGGTTACAGAATTTCGTTTTACACGGAAAGAAGACCGCCGGAAAACGCGCAGTTACATGCGCATCAGCCTGTTGCCCTCCGAATGGATAGCGATAGAATATTCGTTTGACATAGGTGGCAAATACGACCATATCGGAGTCACGTTCGATTTTCCCGAGAACGACGCAAAAAGCGTCAAATGGCTGGGCAACGGACCCTACCGCGTGTGGAAAAACCGCATGAAAGGCGTCACTTTCGGAATTTGGCAAAAGGACTATAACAACACGGTGACGGGCGAATCGTGGAACTATCCCGAGTTTAAAGGCTTTCATTCCAACCTGTATGCCGCCGACCTGCAAACATCCAGCGGTACACTAAAGATAGCAGCCGCATCGGAAGACCTGTTTTTGCACCTTTTCACCCCCGACAAACCCGAAGCCCGTCCCAACGACAACACACTCGGTATATTTCCCGACGGACAGTTGTCCATACTGAACGCCATCAGTCCGGTGGGCGACAAAGGCAAGAAACCTGCCGAGCACGGCCCGCAAAGCCAGCAAAACCACTTCCTCGGATCGACACATGCCGACCCGCTCGTCGGAAAGTTTTACCTGAAATTTGAACCCGTACCCTGACAGGGACAGGATGGTACAAATTGCCGTCGCGACGTAAACACAATATATTCAGCTATTTCAAAAAAAAATCGAAAAAATTTTGTCATCTCAAAAAAACGCCGTACTTTTGACCGACCGTTCAGTCAAAAAAAGGTTAAATAAAAGATGCCGAGGACAAAAGAACAAAACGAAGCCATCAGGGCGGAGAAGCGGCAAATGATAATGGAAGCTGCCTTG
>JAISWR010000036.1 GCA_031270985.1 Bacteroidales bacterium
TCACATCAGCGACTAAGTCCCGCAGGGACGACACATCAGGAGTATCTGTTTCTACCAACATTATGTCCCTTCAGGACATGAAATCGAACCGTTACATGCTATTTATTTCGCGTGCCTAAGTAGCTGTCGATAAATAAATGCATCAAATAAATCTGCTGTAATATAGAACGAAATTCTTTTCACGGAGAGTGGCATTATATGATCACTCCAAGTTGATGCTATAATTTATTGACAATTCCTAAGTAAGAAAATATTTTTGTCTGTGACGCGGGCTGATGAAAAAAATGTCTAATTTTGCGCCTAAATCATCTTATTTAAATATCAAATCAATATGAAAAGGTCAATTATTTTACTCGCTGCCGTGTGCATGCTGATAGCGAGTGCATGCGCGGGCAGAGGCGCCACGCCGCAGCAAACGGCGTCTGCACAAATCGAAGAAGCCGACAGTACGCTGAAAGTACAGGGAACATGCGATATGTGCAAAGAGCGCATTGAGAAAGCAGCGAAAGGTGTGGATGGCGTTACTTTCGCCGAATGGAACAAGGAAACACAAACGTTGCAATTTCGCTACGCCGCCGTCAGTACGTCACCCGAAGCCGTAAGCCTGGCAATCGCCAAGACAGGACATGACACCGAAAAGGACAAAGCCGACGATGCCGTGTATGCCGCTTTGCCCGAATGTTGCCGGTATCGTTAACGCACAGGCAAAAATACATCAAGAGGCTGCCTCAAAAACGAGGCAGCCCCACGAGCCATCACAGACACTGTCAAAGTCCCGCAGGGACGACACTTTATTAACCGTATGCTTCAGCTTACGGACGAGCATCAAACGTTCTCAAGATACAGGGAACCACCCCAGTCCTTCGGACACCCCTCCGAAGGTGGGGAATCCCGAAATCCTAATCATCTTTCAATCTTATGGATCGTTTTTTTTACCACAGAGGACACGGAGAACACAGAGTTTATTTTTCCTCTGTGATCTCTGTGGTTAATAATCATCGTTTTTTTACCACAGAAGACACGGAGAACACAGAGTTTATTTTTCCTCTGTGCCCTCTGTGATCTCTGTGGTTAATAATCATCCTAATCAAAAAAGGCAATAGCACCTCAAAAAAGATTTAGCCAAAATTTTTTCAAGCGTTCGCGCAGTTTGAAAAATTTATGTACATTTGCACCCTAATAATCACTTATCATGGCTCTGTTTAGTTTCAATGCGCCAAAGCCCAAGCGGTTCAGTTATCGTCCGTTGTATTACAGCGAGCGGAAAGAGCGTTTGGAAAAAATGAAAGCAGCAGCGGAATCTGAAATCTCGGGAAAATCTTGTGTAAACCTGCAAAAGGGATTTTTGAGTAAAAACCGTCCAAAACCCAGAACCTTGATGGAAAAAGGTTTTTATTTCCTGCGCATTGTGACGATCATCCTGCTTGTTGTGCTGTTTTACATTCTTGCTCAGGAAATATATCTGTTGTTTCACCTGATGATGTTAAACCGATAAAACAGACCGATGACAGACATCATCCGGCTTCTTCCCGATTCGGTAGCTAACCAGATTGCCGCCGGCGAGGTAATTCAACGACCTGCCTCGGTGGTGAAAGAACTTGTGGAGAACGCTATTGATGCAGGCGCCGGTTCTGTTCAAGTGTATTTGAAAAATTCGGGTAAAACGCAAATACAGGTTATAGACAACGGTTGCGGCATGTCCGAAACCGATGCCCGTTTGTCTTTCGAACGCCATGCCACATCCAAAATACGCGATTCGCACGATTTGTTTTCCCTGCATACGCTGGGGTTTCGAGGAGAGGCGCTGGCGTCCATTGCCGCTGTTGCCGAAATACAACTGCGTACCAAACGGGCAAACGACGAAGTGGGGACACAGATAGACATAGCGGGTACCCGCATTTCCGCACAAACGCCGGTGCAATGCCCAGTCGGCAGCGCTTTCACGGTGAAGAACCTGTTTTTCAACGTCCCTGCCCGCCGCAAATTCCTCAAATCAGACACCGCCGAACTGACTCAAGCATTAAACGAATTTAAACGCATTGCATTGGTATATACACAAACGGCATTATCCGTCAGCAACAACAGGACAGACATTTACACGCTTCCGGCGTCTAACCTGAAACAACGGATTGTTCACCTGTTCGGTAAAACAATGAATCAAGCGCTGTTGCCAATAGCGACGGAAACCACGCTGGTGAAAATCAGCGGATTCGTTGCCCTGCCCGAATACGCAAAAAAGTCGGCAGGCGAGCAGTTCTTTTTCGCCAACGGGCGTTATATCCGTCATCCTTACTTGCACAAGGCGGTTATGCAAGCTTATGAGGGTGTTCTCCCACCCGAGTTCAAACCGGTTTATTTCATTTATTTTGAAGTGCCGCCCGAAACCATTGACATCAATAGACATCCCACCAAAACGGAAGTGAAATTTGAAGACGAACAGGTGATTTTTCAGTTTTTGCTCAGTTCGGTAAAACAGTCGCTGGGTAAGTTCAACGTGTCGCCGGCTATTGACTTTGACGGCGACAGCATGTTGCAAGTGCCTGTGCTGCGACCCGGTATGAAAGTATCCATTCCTTCGGTGGACATCAATCCGGCGTATAATCCGTTTCGCCATCAATCTGCCCGCAACAACATTCAACCGCAGCAATGGGAAGCCTTGTATGCGGGTTTTGAAAACGAAAAACAACAGCCGCAACTGTTCACCACTCCGGAAGAAATGCCTGCGGACAGCGCAGGGTCGGCATTCTTGCAACTGAAGGGCAAATACATCCTCACCCCTATCAAATCGGGATTGATGCTCATTGACCAGAAACGCGCACACGAACGTATCCTGTTTGACCGGTTCCGGTCGAACAGTCACCACGAAAAAAACATGAGCCAGCAAAGCCTGTTTCCCGAAACGGTAGAACTTTCTCCGGACGAGACAGCGCTGTGGACGGAGCTGAAAGAAGACTTCGCGGCGCTGGGCTTCGACATACGGCAAGCCGACGGCAACGTCGTGTGTTTACACGGTCACCCCGGAGAAATAGGCGGCAAACATCCGGGTGTCATATTCCGCAAACTGCTGGATGAATACCGCCATTCGGAATGCAACCTGGCGGATAACCGTCGCGACCGCCTGTCAATGGCGCTGGCACGGGAAGCGGCAATATCGTATAACGAACCGCTCACGGAAGAAGAAATGAACCACCTGGTGGAACAGTTATTCGTGTGCAGCACGCCCAACTATTCGCCAACAGGCAAACCGGTAGCCCACATCCTGACTATGGACGACATCGGACATTTCTTCAACGGATAATGACGCAGAGACGCATTGTAACCTGTCACAGCGGCGGGTTCGCATCCCGCACCAACGCTTGGGAAGGGTTTGACAGTAATCCTAATGCATAACCCGCGTCGAAAGCCCTTTCGGTGGCAGGATCGACGGGCGCTACATACGGGAGAAAATTACCGTTGCGGACTTTCATCATTTTTTCTCATAAAAATTTTGGAATTATCCCGCAAAGATATAATTTTGCCTTTCGATTGAATAACGGTCCCTTAGCTCAGTTGGTTAGAGCATCTGACTCATAATCAGAGGGTCGTAGGATCGTGCCCTACAGGGACCACCCACAATGAATCATTGAGACGGCAAATGCCGCCTTTTCCACCAAGAGTATGTTGCATCCTGTTTTTACTGCCCGACTTAAAGAGCAAAACCTGATGAACAAGCCCATCAGGAACATTATCTTTGATTTGGGCAATGTGGTCATCCGTCTGGCGCCGGAACACACCATCAAGCAGTTCCAATCGCTGGGGATAAGCGATTTCGACAGTATCTACACCCTGATGAAACAATCGGAAATATTTGACAGGTTCGATACCGGCAAGATTACTCCCGTAGCGTTCAGAGAAGCCATCCGCCAATATGCGGGCTTGCCGCTCTCAGACCGGCAGATTGACGACGCATGGTGCGCCATGTTGCTGGATTTTCCGGATGAAAATATCGCGTTGCTTCGCAAATTGCGGACGCGGTACAAACTTTTCATACTCAGCAATACCAATCAAATACACATCGACCGGTATTTGGATATGCTGTGCAGTGAAAAGGGGACTCCTCTCCTGCCCGACCTGTTCGATCATACCTATTATTCACACGAAATCGGATACCGCAAGCCCGACAAAGCGGCATTTGAATATGTGTTGCACGCCGAAAACCTGAAAGCCGCAGAAACCGTGTATATCGACGATTTGGAACACAATGTGACGGGCGCTCGCAAAGTGGGATTGCAGGCTTATCATTTCCTTACAGGAACACGCCTGACGGATTTATTTATATCTGTTGCCTCTTGAACGCCACGCCGGAAACATACATGCGCCGTTGCCTCGAACTTGCCCGTAATGCGGCAGGATTCACCGCTCCCAACCCTATGGTGGGATGTGTCATTGTGCACAACGGACGCATCATCGGGGAAGATTTTCATCGTCGCTACGGAACACCTCACGCCGAAGCCAACGCCATTGAAGCGGTGGCACAAAAAGAACTGCTCCCCCACTCCACCTTGTACGTAAACCTTGAACCGTGTGCGCATCACGGAAAAACGCCGCCATGCACCGATTTGATTATCGCACACAAGATTCCGCATGTGGTGATCGGAAGCACAGACCCTAATCCGCTGGTATCGGGCAAAGGCGTCAAAAAATTGCGTGCTGCAGGATGCCGCGTCACCGAGAATATGCTGGAAAGTGAATGTAAGCGCCTGAACATCCGTTTCATGACGTTTCATCGCCTGCAACGACCGTATGTCATTCTCAAATGGGCGCAAACTGCCGACGGCTTTATCGACGCCGCACGCACAGATACCGCACAACGTCCCATGAGGATTACAGGCGATTATGAACAAATGCTGACGCACAAATGGAGGTCGGAAGAAAGCGCCATCATGATAGGCACCAACACCGCCCTGCTGGACGACCCCATGCTCAACCTCAGACGCTGGCACGGACAACCGCCGCTAAGGGTAACGCTCGACCGTACGTTACGGCTACCCGCCTCGCTACACCTGCTGGATGGAAGCCAACCTACGATGATTTTCACCGAAACGACAACCGGACACCTGCCAAAAGCAGCATACGCCGTTGTCCCGTTCGACCGCCAATTGCCGGAGCATATCCTCGCAGAACTACACCGGTGCAAATGCCTGTCGGTACTCGTCGAAGGGGGAGCACAACTGCTGCAAACTTTCATCAATTCCGGATTGTGGGATGAGGCCAGAGTATTCGGCACAAATATGCAAATCGGCACAGGCGTTCGAGCACCGTTGCTCCCTGTCCAAGCCGATGAAAAATACACTTTGCGTAACAGCATCTTACAAATTATCCGAAACAACCAAACAAAAATTTAAAAACCCGTCACTGCTGAAAATATTTTTCCGTTTCCCCAAAAAAACCTAACTTTGCCATAAATTCATCACAATTATGTTAGCATTTTTGTATGCCCTGTTTTACGGATTTAGCTGGATGGTAGCATTCTTGCCGTTGCGCGTTCTCTACTTGTTGTCCGATTTTTTGTATGTTCTGGTTTACCCCGTAATCGGCTATCGCCGTAAGGTGGTGGAGGACAATTTGGAGAAAGTCTTTCCCGAAAAGACGGAAAAAGAGCGAAGAAAGATTGCACGGCAATTTTATCACTTTTTGTGCGACATGTTTGTTGAAACCATAAAACTGCTGCATATCAGCAAAAAACAACTTTTTCGCCGCATGCATTACAGCAATCCGGAAATGTTGGAAGACCTTTACAGGAAGGGGAAACAAATCTTTTTCTGCACCGGGCATTATGGCAATTGGGAATGGATGGCGACACTGGAACACACCATATCTCACCACCATGCCTCTCTGTACCATCCGCTGCAAAACAAATATTTCGACAAATTCTATTACAACATGCGTACCAAATACGATACGGACGCCATACCTTCCAACATGGCGATACGCGCCATCAATAAATATTTGTCGGAGAACCGTATGACGGCGCTGTGTTTCCTTTCCGATCAGGCGCCTAACCATCAAAATAATTACTGGACAACATTTCTCAATCAGGAATCCGCCATCTTCATGGGCATTGAAAAACTGTCGCGACGCTACAACACCGCTGTGTTGTATTACGAGATACGCAGGGTGAAACGCGGGTATTACGTGGTGGACACTACCCTGATCACAGAGAATGCCGCCGAAACAGCCGAAAAGGAAATCACCGACAAGCACGTGGCATTGCTGGAAGAAACCATCCGTAAGGCGCCCCAGTACTGGCTGTGGAGTCATCGGAGATGGAAGCGCAAACGTCCTGAAAACGAACGGGGACATAACGCTTAAACCATGAATTTTTCTCAAATACCGTCACCATGTTATGTGTTGGATGAAGACCTGCTGGCCGGCAATATGGAAATCATCGCCGAGGTGAGCAAACGTGCCGGAGTGGACGTCATTCCGGCGCTCAAAGGGTTCGCCATGTGGCGTGTTTTTCCCTTGATACGTCCTTTTGTGAAAGGCGTTGCGGCAAGTTCCCTCAACGAGGCGCATCTGGCAAATGAAGAAATGCGGCTGCCGGCATATACCTATGCCCCTGTTTATACCGATGCAGATTTTGGCGACATCGTGCGTTACAGTAGCCACATCACTTTCAACTCGGTAGCGCAATACCTGCGTTTTCGCCATCGAGCGCCGTCCGCTTCATTAGGGCTGCGCGTCAATCCCGAACTTTCGCAAGTGGATACGGATTTATACAATCCTTGCGCGGCAGGTTCGCGGCTTGGCGTCACCCGCGTGCAACTCGGAAACGTCCTGCCCGACGGCATTGAGGGATTGCATGTACATGCCCTCTGCGAATCATCGGCTGAGGCGACACAATTGCTGTTTCAAGCGGTGGAAGAAAAATTCGGATGCTTCTTCCCCCATATCAAATGGGTGAACTTTGGCGGCGGACACCTGATGACACGCAAAGATTATGACACCGAACTGTTGGTACGAACGTTGCGTGCCTTTCGTGAAAAATATCCGCACATCCGTGTCATCCTTGAACCCGGCGCCGCTTTTGTATGGGAAACCGGCGTCTTACTCGCCACTGTGGAAGACATTGTCGTGAATGACGGCGTGCGTACGGCATTGCTGGATGTGTCTTTCACGGCACACATGCCCGACTGTCTCGAAATGCCTTACCTGCCGCACATACGCAACGCCGTTGCAGCAAAACAAGGGGAGCCGGCGTGGCGGATAGGCGGCAACAGTTGCCTGGCAGGCGATACGATGGGCAGTTGGGTGTTTGACGAAACGCCTTACGTAGGCAAAACCGTCATTTTTGAAGACATGATACATTACACGATGGTAAAAACAACCACATTCAACGGTGTGCCTCATCCTTCCATCGGGACATGGAGCAAACGCAACGGTTTTACCCTGTTGAAACGTTTCGGGTATGAAGATTACAAAAACCGCCTGTCTTGATGAATCGCCCGCTGTATGTCCTTTTTGTGTTGTGCGCCGTCCATCAGGTTTTGACGGCGCAACCGCCCGACTATAATTTCCGCTTTTCGGCTCGAGTTGTGGCGAATGACAGCACGGAAACCAGTCTTCGTGATTGCCATGTTATCAACACCACTCAGGGACTCGGCACAATAAGCAACGAATTTGGCGACTTTACCATTACGGCAAATCGCGGCGACAGTATCCGTTTCAGCATACTGGGTTATGAGCGGCTCACGATCGCCGTTGCCGACTCTATGTATGCCAACAACCGCATCATCCGCTTGCATCCCGCCACCTATATGCTGAGCGACGTGGAAGTCGGGCGTTTCTCCACATACGATCGCTTCAAACGCGATTTTATGGACACGCAAACAGCCTCCTCTCCATTGATGACGATAGACCCTATCAGCAAATTTGAAATCGCCCCGAAACTCCTGCCCGGACAAGGCGGCATCAACATCCCGACACTGTTGGCAATGCTCGACCATCCCATCACCACACTTTACAACGTGTTCAGCAAGGAAGGAAAACAGATGCGCTACTACCAAAGCATTGTTACCGGTACGGCGGATTTCATCATCATCGGAAAAAAATTCAACGGCGATATTGTTAAGCAACTGACAGGGTTGGAAAACGACGAACTGGTGCGTTTCATGTCCGATTGTTTTTTTACAAAAGAGTACCTGCTCTACATGCCACAGGAAGAAATTAACCGCGCGATAGTTAGAAAATACAATGAATGGAAAACGGCACGCGCAAAATCTCCCTAAAAAGGTTGCCTGTACCTCCTTTGCGTTGCAACAGGTGTCGATGCGCTGTCAAGGCAGAAAAGAAAACCCAACCGTATTTTTATCCGTTGATTTCGTCCAGAATTTCCTGAATCACCGTTTGGCAACCGCCACAACCTGTCCCTGCATTGGTAGCTTCGCCTACGTCTTCTACCGTTTTCAGGGTGTTAGCTTTGATGGCGGCCACAATTTCTCCATAACTTACTTCCATGCAATGACAAACAATTTCATCTCTATCCATAATAAACTGATTTTAAGTGGACTTCAAAATATTTTTGTGCCCGTTCATGCAATGGCATGAAGTCCTTTAATACCTGTTGCACGGATCTGCAAAGTTCGTCAAAAAAAGTGAAAAAACAATGATTCGTTATGATTTTTCTCGTATATTTTCGGTTTTCGTCTGTTTTACTATCACTTTATCAATACGTTGCCCGTCCATATCGGCAATCTCGAACAGGAATGACTGCCATTCCAATTTTTCTCCGGTTTGCGGAATATGTTCCAGCTTGTGGAGAATAAATCCTGCCAATGTGTCGAAAGAAGTGGTGATTTGTTCGCACTCGAAATAATCCAAAAAGTCGTAGAATCCGATTTGTGCATCCACAAAATAGGATCCGTCCCCGCGGGATACGATTTCCGGTTCTTCGGCGTGTCCTTCTTCGGGCATGTCGCCTACAATCGCCTCAAAAATATCGTTGATGGTTGCCATGCCTTGCAATGATCCGTATTCGTCCACCACAAAACACAGATGCGTGCCGGTTTTTTTAAACAACTCCATTACCGTGTAAATTGAGTTGTTTTCCGGCACAAACAGGGCGTCGCGGCAAATGTCGGTCAGCGTTTTCCCTTCCGCCAGTGCAAACAATTCGCGGTTGCGGATAAATCCCATCACCATATCTATTTCCCCGTCGCATACGGGATACACGGAAAAAGGATGTTCCCGAACGTAAGCCTGCACGGCGGAGGTGTCGGCATTGACGTCCAGCCAGCAAATATTGCTGTGGTGCGTCATAATGGAGGTGATGTTGCGGTCGTCCAGATGGAACACCCGCTCTATCATTTCTTGTTCGGCGGGTTCTATGCCGCCCTGTTCGGCGCTTTCTTCAATGATGGCTTTGATTTCTTCTTCCGTCACCGCGCTGTCCTGTTTCCTGATGCGCAACAGTCGCGCCAGCCCGTTAGTGGATACGGACAGCAACCAAATGAACGGGAACATGATATTGCTCAGCACTTTCATGGAAGGCGCCATTGCTTTGGATATTTTTTCGGGTTGTGTCAATCCCAACTGTTTGGGAACAAGTTCGCCCAACACAAGCGTAAAATAAGTGACAATGATGACGATGACCGCCGTAGCCAGCACGTTGCTGAAGGGCGTTAAAGCGCCGAATTTGCAAAAAAAGGCATTGAGGTCTGCCTGTATCTCCGCGCCGGAAAAAATACCTGTAAGAATGCCGATGAGCGTAATCCACACCTGTATGGTGGATAAAAATTTTTCGGGGTGCTCCTTGATTTTCAGCACGTTTTGCGCTTTGTGGGTGTCCTTGTCCGTATCCAGTTTCGTTTTACGTGCCGACACCATTGCCATTTCGGTCATGGAAAACATGCCGTTCAGCAAAATCAGTCCAAATATGATCAATATTTCCATGTCAGTCTTCCAAAGTCAGTTTTTCCATCATCCTGCGTTCTCTTTTAGTGGGGCGTCCCATTCCGCGATCACGCCGTACGAAAGCCACCTGCACCATGTTTGCCTTATCTAATTCCTCACGTGGCGTAACGTCCATGATGTAGTTTTTCACCAATGCCGCCGGTTGTCGTTTGTCTGTCGGCATCACCACATCGTAGGTATATACTACCGGCGGCTTTTTTACCGCCATTTTATCGCCTGTTTTCACATTCCGCGACGGTTTCACTTCCACACCGTTGATCGATACGCGGTGTTTTTCACATGCTTCCACCGCCAGATTGCGGGTTTTGAACAACCGCACCGACCATAAAAATTTATCAATCCTTACTGTGTCCACTGAACTTTATTTATTGTTGAAAAAATTCATGGTTCGTTCCGTGCCGATAGTGACATAACTTTTGATGACTTCCAGCGCCGATCGAAGCCTGTCGGGCAAAATTTGCTCTTCTTCCGGCGTCCATTTACCCAGCACGTAGTCAATCTGCCTGCCCGATGCGAAACTGTTGCCTATTCCAAAACGCAGGCGGGCATACTCCGTAGTGCCCAGCATGGCGTTGATGCTTTTCAAGCCGTTGTGACCGCCGTCGCTGCCTTTGCCTTTCAGCCGTATCGCACCGAAAGGCAATGCAATGTCGTCCACCAGCACCAACAGATGGTCAACGAGAATTTTTTCCTTTTGCAGCCAATAGCGCACAGCTTCGCCGCTGGCGTTCATGTAGGTGAACGGCCTGAGCAATGCCAGCGTACGCCCTTTATACTTGTACTCACCCACGTACCCGTAGCGACGGTCGGCAAAGATGATGTTTTCCTCCGCAGCCAGACAGTCCAATATGCGGAAACCGATGTTATGCCGCGTATCGGCATATTCGTCGCCAATGTTGCCCAATCCTGCAATCAGATATTTCACGACTATTTACAAATAAATCACGGCGTAAAAATACAAAAATATTTTAGAATCCGAATACGGCGTTATTTTTGATAAACGGATTTGACATGATTTTCAAAATTTTCGGAAAATGTGTTCATTTCGTCACTCTATCAATAATAAAAACAAAATATGTCCGGTTATTCTGCCGGATTCAAAAATATCATCTATATTTGCAGTTATTATTACAGTGTCTATGGTATGAGATTGTTTTTTCATCTCGGAAAATATTACCTGCTGGTGGGCAAAGCCTTTTCAAAACCGGAAAAGATTTCGATTTATTACCGCCGCACCATTCAGGAGATAGAATTGCTGGGGTTAAATTCGCTGGGCATCGTAGCGTTGGTATCTGTGTTTATCGGGGCGGTTATCACCATGCAAACCGCTTACAACATCGAAAACCCGTTCATTCCGACCTATGCGGTTGGTTTGACGGCGCGTGACACGCTACTGCTCGAATTTGCCTCCACTATGATAGCGTTGATTCTCGCGGGCAAAGTAGGTTCCAGCATATCTTCAGAAATAGGCACCATGCGCGTTACGGAACAAATTGACGCACTTGAGATCATGGGCGTCAATTCGGCAGGATACCTCATCCTCCCAAAGGTGATTGCCAACGTTTTCTTTTTTCCCATCCTGACCATCCTCAGCATGGTGATTGGCGTAACGGGCGGGTGGCTGGTGTGCATAGCGCTCAATTTCATCACTCCAGAAGATTACATCATGGGCATACGGTACGCTTTCATCCCCTATTATGTCTTCTATTCCTGCGTCAAGATGGTGGTGTATGCCTTTATCATATCCACTGTACCCGCCTATCACGGTTACTACGTGGAGGGCGGATCGCTCGAAGTGGGTAAGGCAAGCACACGGGCGGTGGTGTATTGCAGCATCCTGATTCTTTGTTTCGATTTGATTATCACGCAAATGCTGCTGTCATGATAGAAGTGAAAAACGTTGTGATGCGATTCGGCAAAAAGATGGTGCTCAACCATGTTTCCACCGTCTTTGATCGGGGTAAAACCAATTTGGTAATCGGACGCAGCGGATCCGGCAAAACCGTATTGCTGAAATCCATCGTGGGATTGTTGCAGGTAACGGAAGGAGAAATCGTGTATGACGGACAAGTGTTCAACAAACTTGATTTTTCCAAACAGCGGGGAATACGGCAACAGTTAGGGATGATTTTTCAGGGCAGCGCACTGTTCGATTCGCTGGATGTGGAGAGAAATGTGATGTTCCCACTGGACATGTTCACCAACATGAACAATAGCGACAAACGCGACCGTGTTAATTTTTGCCTGCAAAGGGTACGTCTTGACAATGTCAACAAACTGTCGCCACCCGAACTGAGCGGGGGAATGAAGAAACGTGTAGCCATCGCCCGCGCCATAGCCCTCAATCCAAAATACCTGCTTTGCGACGAACCCAATTCCGGCCTTGACCCACAAACATCCATCGTGATTGACAACCTCATTAAAGAAATTACGGAAGAATACAACATCACCACCATCATCAATACCCACGACATGAATTCGGTGCTGGAAATCGGCGACAAAGTGAGTTTTATCTACGAAGGACGCATTGATTGGGAAGGCACCAAAGACGACATCCTGCATACGCAGAACCAACATCTGGATAACTTTGTGTTTGCATCGGGTATGGGCAAAAAAGTCAAAAAATACATGCAATAACTTCCGATCCGGAAAAATCATCGCACCATTATTATTTAATCATCAATCTCCCTGTATGTTACGTCTTTATGATGCGAGGGGTATTTCTTTTTCGGGCGGCGGTGTGACTTTTCTTGCAGGAAAGTTCAGTTCGAGAATGGATCCGGTAGGACATTCCGGCGGGCATTTGCGGCACATTTTGCAGGCGTTGGCGTCGATGTACGCCAGGTTGTTCTCTGTTTTGACCGCCTCAAAAGTGCATACTTTGACGCATTTGCCGCAGCCGATACATGCCACCGAACAGTATTTTCGTGCCACGCCGCCTTTATCCCTGTTGACGCACGAGACAAAAATCCTGCGGTCTTTTTTGTTTCTGCACTGCAATTCGATGATGCTGCGCGGACATGCTTTCACGCACGCCCCACAACCTGTGCAGGCGGTGGAGGTCACCACGGGCAGTCCCGTTGTCGCGTCCATCCTCAATGCACCGAAAGTACAGGCGGTCACGCAGTCGCCACAACCGAGGCATCCGTAGGGGCAGTTTGTGTCGCCCGTGTAGAGCGCATGTACGATAGTGCATGACGATGCTCCGTCGTAGATGCTGGTGCGCGGACGATGCGCAAACGATCCGCCGCACCGAATCACTGCCATCGGCGATTCTTTCTCTTCAACGTTCTTGCCGAGTATTTGCGCCACCGCCGTCATCGCCGTGTTGCCTCCCACAGGACAGAACAGTGCTGAAAGGTCGTCGGCATTGACGGCAGCCTCCGCAAAATTACGACATCCGGCAAAGCCACATCCCCCACAGTTAGCGCCGGGCAAGGCTTCCACCACATCGTCGATGCGCACATCCTCGTACACTTTGAACTTTTGCGCCACAAAGTACAGCACAACCGCCGACACAACACCGATGACAACTAACGTGACAACGGTAAAAAGGATGGTATTCATTCAATATTGTTTTTTAATATTTCTAATGGTCTATCTTTTGCACGGTGAACCCGAAAGTTTTGTCTATCTTGTAGCGCATACATTTCACAATCAGATAATAAGGCGCCAATATCAGCAACGCCGCCAATCCTCCGGCTAATTCGCTATCCGTAACCGGCAGCGTCACCAGCAACGCCGCCAAAGATAAGACAAAAGGGATCAGATAGCCAATACATACCGCCTTGAAGCCGAGAAATTGCTGTAAAATAAGCATTACCCGATCTCCTACGACAAAATTTTCCGCAACGTCTGCGACGTGTATATCCTTCTCCTTGCTTTCGGACGGCACACAATGATACTTTGCAACGCATCCGCCACATGCCGATTCGGAAACAATACGCACCGTCAGCGTATTGCCGAAAACGGAAATAACTATTCCTTCATGTCTTATCTTTTTTTCCATATCGGCACAAAAGTACGGGTTTTAACTAAAAAACACAACGTTTTTTTCAAGAATTTATTTAAAATTATATTTTGTCGGGAAAAATCAATTTGAATAACATTCCGCCGCCATATTTTCCGTAAATTGTTGTAGATTGTTGTACCATACATACACGGCGGAAAAAGGACTAAGGGATGGTTGTCGTAACTGTTGCTATTTATCAAAATGCGGCCATCAGCAGGTGAATGTCCCGGCTGGGAATGTCGAGCAGGTCACCGATGCCGGCGTTGGTAAGGATGCCGTTGAACATGTACACTCCGTTGCGTACGCCGGCATTGCCTTTAATCCAGTTTGCCATGCTTCCGTGCATTTCCATGTCCAACAGTAATCCTGTCATGATGTTGCTGATTGCCATTGATGCTGTGCGCGGTACCAGCGAGGCGATGTTGGGCACACAATAGTGAACCACACCGTGACGGAGCGTTATGGGACTTTTCAGGTTGCGCAGTTCCGATGTTTCACAGCATCCGCCCCGGTTAATACTCAGGTCAATGATCACGGCGCCCTGCTTCATCGTTGCGACCATCTCCTCCGTTACCGGAAAATCAGACTGTGTTTCGTCGGGAAAGATTGCTCCTATCAATACGTCGGCAGAGGCTAAGGCTTTCCCGAGCACCAGCGGGTACATCACCGAAGTGTAGAGGCGGTGCGCCATGTTGTTCTGCAGGCGTTGCAAGCGATGCACCGAGTTGTCGAAAATACGGACAAAAGCACCAAGCCCAAGCGCCGACCGGGCGGCAAATTCAGCAGCCGTGCCGGCGCCAATGATGACTACTTCCGCCGGATTCACACCCGATACTCCTCCCAATAAAATACCTTTGCCTCCGGAAGATTTATTCATATATCCCGCCGCTACTTGAATAGCTACATTTCCGGCTATTTCGCTCATCATTTTCACCAATGGATAGCTTCCATACCGATCTTTGATATTATCAAACGACAGAGCGGTTGACCGCTTGTCCATCAGCCGACGCATACATTCGCCATTCATCAGGAACGGGGGCAGGAACGAAAACAATATCTGCCGCTCCTTCATGAGGTCTATTTCTTCCGGCAACGGCGGATTAATTTTCAGCAACACATCGGCAAGATACACCTCTCGGCGCGACACAATGAAAGCGCCTGTTTCGCCGTATTGCAAATCGGAATAGTTGCTGTCTGCACCTGCCCGACTTTCTATCATCACCTGATGCCCTTTTTGCGTCAACAATCCTACGCTCTCAGGCGTGAGTACAATCCTGTGTTCATATTCGTCAGCTTCTTTTGGAATGCCGATAAGCAGACTTTTACCGGCGGTTCCTTTCATCAGTAGTTCTTCCTGAGGCATAAACCCTCGTTTTTCAGTGGAAAAATATACAGTAGGCATATCTTAATGAATTGATTTTTAAATGATTGTTGCCAAAATATTTGCACCTATTGCGTCATTTCGTCATTTATCACCATGCAAATATACATTGTATTATTGAGATAAACAAGTGTGCCGGAAAAATATTTTCTGCGAAAGAACAAATATTGGCAAAAACAATCACTTGATTTTAAAGTGTTTATATGCGTATTCGCGTCTCAACGGATGGCTGTTCGATGGTAGGGGTTACTTATTTTCCGTACCTGCATACTGTTCCATGAAAACTGTCCGGATAATATTGGGGTGAAAAACAGCAAATTCAAGTGAAATATGGAACTTTCATGAAAAATATTTCAAAAATCGTAAAAATCATTTGCGAATAACAAAAATCTGTGTACTTTTGTGCCGTCAAAAAATGCGGTGTGCATTACGGGAGTATAGCTCAGCTGGTTCAGAGCATCTGCCTTACAAGCAGAGGGTCGGGGGTTCGAATCCCTCTGCTCCCACAATTGAAAATCAGGCGATTACAGTGATGGTTGTAATCGCTTTTTTATTTGCCGTACACTCAATTTGCACACAACCCTACTAATGGAATATATTTTTATTGACAGTCAACCCCTAACTCCGCTCAAGTTAGGTGGTCTATCCCGATTTTATCGAAAAGCCTTTGCGTTTTTTTATAATTTCGGATTGATCCCATTGCCCTCTAATCTTCAGATTTGTAAATAACTTTCGAGCATTCGATAATATCATTGGACAGGAGTTCTGCCTGTCGTAACCTGACATAGAGCTTATAATATGCAATCATTGCTACAAAATTAACAAAAAGCCATCCTTCCATCACATAGTGATTCTGCATATGTGAAACATCAGCATCGAGACAATTTTTATAACTGTCGAATATCATTTCAATTTCGTCCCGTTGCCTGTATGATTCATACACAGTTTGTTCAAGCGGTTTGGGCGGGTCGATTTTTTTCTTGCCCTTATGTTTCTTTATCCGCTATCTGTTTTATTTTCAATATTATAAATAATTATCAAAGTTCCAAAACGGTGCAGTTTAGCATCAAAATCTTCTTTGGATTTTGTTTCGGGATAAGTAATAATACGGCTTAAATAATCCTTTTCTTCGTTTATGCGCAGCATCCCGTCAAGAAATGTAATCATTTTATAATCACCGTTTTGATGCGAATAATATCAGATGATGCGATCCCGAAAAATAAAATACTGCATCTCTTTCTTAAAATTGGGACGCTGCAGTGGAGAAAAGTCAATCAGCGAGTTATTACGGTGTAACGGAATGATATATGATAAAGTTCGTACTTGTAGAAACCGTTTTTTATCTGTTTGATCTCTGTCCGCGATTCTTTGTATTTCTGAATCCATTCCGGCAAGTACATATTAATCAATATTTTAAATTAAACAAAATCCCAATAGATAAGCTAATTAGGTGAGTGCAAGATTACAACAAAAATTGATCTTGCAAAGTTTTTATGACAGTTAGCCCAAATTTTCTACTGGACGGAGTAATTTTTTTGCGGAGTTAGGGGTTAAAATGATATGATAATTTTAAGGAGCGACGACATAAGACAAATGCTTAATTCACTCCTCCCCGTTTGAACGGAGAATTTCCAGAATCTTTTCCTCGCCCAGACCGGTAATCGCCTGTATCTGAGACAGGGGAAAGCCGTTGCGTTTACAGTTAAGAACAACGCCGGCTAAACTTTCTTCCCTGCCTTCTGCTATACCCTCTGCTCTGCCTTCTGCTTTGCCCTCTGCTCTGCTTTCGTCGAGCAGCGCATTTTCGGTACGTATGATGTCCCAGTATTTGTCGTAAGCGGCTAATTCCCCGTCCGTAAAGGCGCCCTCCTCACATATATCCAGCGCTTTGCGAATATCGGCGTTCTCCCTCAAATCGTCGGAAACAACCGATTGATGCTCTTCCACTTCTTTCAAAAAACGGAGCCACAGCACAGCCATCTTGCGGTCTGCCCAACTCTCGGGCTTGAACTTGGGCAACTCCACCAGCACAAACTCCAGACCCCTGATCACCTCCTCCGTATTTTTGCAGTTGACCGTGCGGTAATGATGATAAAACTCCGGCGTCTTTTCGTCAAAGACGCTGTTGAGGATACCCAGACCGTACACCGGCTGCAAGAGGTAATAGTTCTCGTTGCTCTGCAACTG
>JAISWR010000054.1 GCA_031270985.1 Bacteroidales bacterium
TCCGCAGGGCGACGGGAAACAGCTATGTGTTAAGTCTGGGCGACGCGACTGTCAAGTTTTCGCGACGCAAGTGTCAAGTCTCGGCGGCGCGGGGGGTAAAACACGAGCGCCGTAATCACTTGTTTAACTCATCAATCAATCTCTTGATAAAATCATGGTATCGCCGATAGGTGTTCGGTTTTAGTGACATTTCGCGCTTAATATCGGCAATGGATACAGGTTCGCATCCGTCCTTGTTCCGCCGGATGGCGGTGATGCGTCTGCGGAGCCACTCTTCTCTGCTTTCAACCACAGCATCAAGATATGTTTTTGTAAGCGGACGCTTCAATTTGGAGTATTTCAACTCCTGTTCTTTTTCCCCGGCGACACGGGCAATGTAGCCAAAGGTGAGTTGCCTTTCTTTATTGCCTTCATTTTGAATCCACTCGACGGCCGCCTGTATCTGTTTAAGCAATTGCCGATCGGCTTCGCGCGAATCGGCGCGTCTGCTTTCATGTATCAGATGTTCCCGCAGCCATGCAGGATCATGTTTTGAAAGATACGCATATGTGCCGGGGGCGTGTTTGCGCAGCATTGAGAAAGTAACCTCTTGATATTGTTCGTATATTTTCAACACGCGCTCTTTGTGAAATTCGGCCGTCTCCGACTTCCAACCAATCGGCTGCGGACTTCGGAAGTATTTTTTCTCAACCCTTAACCCCAGCTTTTTCATATGTGACTCAACGACATGCGGAGTGCATTTCAATATGCCCGCTGTTTCCGCCACGTTCATTTTCTTGTCAATGAGACAGCGCGACATTTCACCTGTCCAGACATGTCCATAATTCACAATGAGACGGTTTCCGGTTTTGCCCTTGCGTTTAACCTGTTTGTAGAGCATTCCGCATCTGTCGCATTGAAAGAATCCTGTTGCCACGCCATTCAAATATCGGATTTCGGTGTTTTTGCAGCCGTCAGTACCGCAATGTCCGCAAATGGGATTCTCACAGGGCCACGGGCCCTTACCGAACGGGTTTTCAGAGGGATCGCTTTCCAAAAATGCTTTCACCGAGCCTTTCAAAAAGCACATCAGCAAAATATGATATATCGGCTTGAATGTCACTATCCGCGCCGCATACAGTTGTCGTATCCAATCTCGCGTATCATCCATCGCCGAGTATAGCGTTTTGAGAAAATCCTCACCCCAATAATCATTGAACCGGTCTGTGATCAAATCATAATCGGCCACGCCTTGAATGGTGACGATATCCTTTTCTCGCAACAGCCGCTTGTATTTTGTCTGAAAATCAAAATTCCAATCAACGCTCATACCCTCATTGAGCAACCATTCGCTTTCCTTGCCGATCTTTAAAAATTTTGCTTTGTGATAGGTAAGATCATCATGGGCGTTAATGTTGTCGTCATCCGAATCCTCCAAAATTATTACATCCGAAGCCGCATAAAAATTCGTTGTTGTTTCGTGTACCGCAACTCGCGAGTCTGCCAATCTCATCGAATGTTTTGTGCAGTAAATCATCCCCGGAAGTTGGTGCAGTCTGTGCCAATAGGTTTCACCGTGTATGGCGGTGTCCTCATTTGCGCAATCGGGACAATATCGCAAACGTTTTGGCCACGACGGTAAACTTTTTGTCTCCCCGATACGATCAAGAGGGAATGCCGATACTCCGCCATTCATTACGCATTCCAACTCTGCCCGGAAAACGGGCGAATATGCCATCGCCATATACGGGTACATGGTGTGATAAACGGCAATGCTTCTGCGTGTAATCAATGATGCGGACGGTATCCAATTGTCTATACATTCTAACCGTATCGGGAAAAATATCGTTGACGACAAACAACAAACATTGCATATTCCCAAAGAGTTTGCGTGTTGCGCGTTTGTAGCTGGTGTTGCCGCTCCGAATAAAATATCGGCACAATACACTGTAATAGCATTCGTCCGGATACGGCGTGGGGAAGAAGCCGCCTACCATTCCTCAGTCTCAATCATTCCGTTTGCTTTCATGTCCGCGTACCCGACGGCGTTTCTCAAGTCGTCCTGCCGATGTTCATCGATTACATTGGGTTCTGCTTCCGTTAAGACAGTTCGATAGGCGATACGCACCGCCTCCGCGACATTTCGGATGTCCTGATTCTCCGCCAAAACCTTTCCAACAAGATGTTTTGCCTTTGGCGGTTCCACGCCCAACTCCAAAAGTTTTAATACGGCTTTTTCCGAAAGGGATATTTCATTTCTTTTTCGAGGTACATTATTCACTTCAAGCGCTGCGGCATACGCAGAATAATAATCTTCTATGCTGACCGGGGCGATGTCGCCGTACATGTCAATCTTTTTTCTGTCCCCGGAACGCAATGCGTCCAGCATCGGTTTCACAAGTCCCAAACGCTCGGACGCAATTGAATGGAAATCAGACGGGACAAAAGCCTCTTTGCCCAATGCTATTGCCCTAACCTGAACCATAGCATACAATTTGACCGCAATATCAATAATTCCTTGGCTTTCATCATAAAGTGCATTTTTGTAAGCATCGGTCAGGCGGACGGATTGTCGCGTCCATTGGTTTTGCCACATGGCAGAAACAAAAATGTCCCATGCGGCATCATTTTTCATCCTGTCCCATATGAGATCGCCTTGTCCGCTGCCGCGTCTCGCTTGCCTGAAGTCGCTTTGCAGGATGACCTTTGCCCTGCTTGTGCCTATCAGCACAACGGGTACACCTATCGTATTGACAAGTGTCACAAAAAAATTCAACATTTTCTCTTGCCCGCCGCCTTTGGCCATGCTCAAATGCTGTATTTCATCTATCACGAGAACACCCAAACAATGCAAACGGGCAGCCTGTGTCATTCGAATCATCAAAACATCAACGGTATGTCTGGCACGCGAATAGTCTTCAAAGTAATTCGTTCCTACGACACGATCAACAGCTTCAAAAAATTCCAAGCATAAACCTTTTACCGAGCCGTCGTGCGGACAATCGAGTTTCAACCAAACGATCTGTCTCAGCATAAGCGGCGTTCCCCGATAAGCGGCGTGATCAATAATTTGAGGATACAAGCCCAATATATTTGTGACGGCGGAAGTTTTTCCGACACCCGACAACCCGATTATTGTAAACCCGGCGGCCGTCGGGCGGAAAGCGTTTAACTGCGTATAATCCTTTTGCGAAACGATTGCGTTGCGCCCCTGCGTCAAAGCCTTTGCGTATTCCGGCAACAGCGGACTGCGATGCAAATATCCTTGCCTGATGCATATGGAAAACCGATGCTCTATGTCAACATGTTGCTCCAACGGTTGAAAATATCGGAACAATCTCCGAACACAATGCATCCGATACTGTGCATCCAACCGTCGTTCCCCGTCATGATGGCCTTCATTGTGTGAAAGCATGTCAACAACTTCATCGCTGCTCCATATCGGCGGCAACGCCTCAATCAGCGGATTGCCGCTGTAATCGCAAACGATTTGCTCTTTGTAACTCGCTGCGTATTCACTCATTTTTCAGACGCTCCTCCGCTTTACGCCTTATCATTTGAAGAATTGGGTTCAAATCCTCGTCCGATCCGGTTGATTTGGAAGTGTCCGTTGAATTTGATGCATCTTCAATACTATCGACATCCGATTTTGGTTTCGACCGCATAGCATCCCGTTCCTTCTTGCGATTTTCTTTGATTTGAGAAACCCGTTCCTTCTTGCTCTTCGGGAGAGTTCCTTTTGCCATATCTTTTGCCTCGGATACAATAGAATCAATATCGGCGTTTAGATTGATCTTTGCCTCTGTTTCGGATATTTTTAGCCGTTGCGCGGTTATTTTCTCTTTCTTCTGTTCAAAAATGATTTCATCGAGGCATTTCCCGGCGTTTTTGCGGTTCCAATCCAACAAAGAGCAAATATCATATTCTTTGTCGTCTTGATTCCACATATAGATATTTGTCATGTCACGGGGATCATAAGAAACGGTAATCGACTGTGTTTTCCCCGAACGGGCTTTTTCAAACCATAACTCATTGACAGCGCGGTCACTACTGTAAAAGATGTTTTTAAAGCGAATGCCTTTGGCTGTTACAGTGGCCTTTGCGGTCGGCATTACCGCAAAGCGTACGGTTTCTTCCGGGAATGAACGCAAATTCCCGGAACAATACCGAATTCCCCAATCCCACAACCGAATCGGAATGGGTTCAACATTGTCGGCTGTCATTGTTTCGTTTTTTTCAAAGTAGTCCATGTAATGGTGATTGTTGTAACAGAGAACACATTTGATAATAATCTGCGTAAACTGGCGGATGTCCAATGCCGCGTCCAAGCGGTAATCCCTGCCGCCGCGTTTGCTCATGTCCGGTTTGACGCTTCCGGGAAGAAGAGCCACGCTGTTGGTATTGATTGTGCGGAAATGCTGTTCGACGATGCCTTTCAGATCGGCGCGGTACGGAGGCGCATTTACAATTCGTATGCCGAGTATATTGACAAGATTGTCTGCGTTTTTGCTCTCCATTTCACCCCTGTCTCCAAGCAGGGCGGCAGGCACATGATGACACGGCCATTCATTTTTCGTGATTTCAACCCCATATTCTTTACAATAAGCGACTTTATCCATTGCCATATTTGCAATGGACATCATTGCACCCGTCCAACTCGGCCCCTCAAGCCCCACGCTCATACCCGTCACCATCCGGCTGAAAGCATCAACGACAAAATATATCACCGGTCTCCCGATAAGGTTGGAACGGTCAAACTGTGACACCAAGTATACATCGCCGACAGTGGCGTCAATCTGATATTGAGCGCCCGGTCCCATAAGGCCGTAGTCGGCCTTCCCCAAGACACTCCGATTATTCAATTCAAAATTGCTTTCGCCTTCACGTTTTTTTGTTTCATTTACAATATCGCGGTTTTTGCCGTACCAATATTGAAATTGCCTGAATGATGGAACTTCCGACGGTGCGAGAAGTTTTAGTTTTCCCGTATCGTCTTCGGATTTTATGGCATAGAAGTCTTGCAAAAGCTTTTCGTATATGGCTTTGAAACTGAGTTTATTTCGATTGAGATAGTATCGATTTATTGCGGTTGCAAAGTTTTTCCGGTCATTGTCGGTCAGGGTTTTGCCGATGGAATCACCGGCGGACAATACTCCCTTGCGCTTTTTGTAAGTACGTCTCTGCTTGCCTTTCGCACCGCAGTTGGAATATGCCGGAATGAAAGCATTCTTCGTTTTCCCCGACCGCCAATAACGATCAAGCAATTTGTACAAATATGCTCTGTCAATACCGCTTTCTGTTGCCGTTCTTCGTAGAATTGCCGCGCGTGCGGAAGATTCGTAAATATCCGGCTCTGTCTCAACCACGGATTGCATAATGCTCCAAATGCGCGCTCTGTGTTCCTGTTCCTTGGTATTCAATGATTCGTCAGGCCTTGTCATACGGGGGTTGATGAAAGTTTCCATGTTATATTGATCATCGGATATACTTTCAACCACGTCAGTCATTACAAAGCGGGTGGGTACTTTGGAGCGGCCATTCAAATCGTGCCAGTACCCATATTCGTTTCCGGGCGCAATCCATAGGACAATGTATCGTGCCCCGGTTTCCGAATCATTAATTATGCTGTTTACATACACCTCGTTCATTTCATGATCCCCGTGCGCATTCGGCGACACTTTGCATGAAATCGGCAAAATCCATCGTTTCGCCGACATTGACCTCAATGCACTTCCAATATGCTAAATGTTTGTAAACATTTAGCCCCGCACCTGGAGCAAGGTTAAATTTCGTTTCTGTTTCTTTGAATAAATCGCACAGCGATACGCCGCATGTGTGGCGCGCTTTGAAGTATGCATTGCATAAAGTTTGCCTTTCTTTTGAAATGCCAAGGCATCCCAAGTCTTTTGCCTGTGACAGCCATTCAATATTTCTGGCTTTGATAATGCTTATTTCATTTTCCGTCACGACTCTCCATCTGATGTTCTGTTTGTGCCAATATCGCCTTTCAATTTCAAGTTTCTCACGTATTCTTGGATTTTCCAAGTCAGAGGACGGCTTAATTGCAATGACTGCCGGACCGTTGACGGTTTCAATGTAAAAATCGCTCGTCATGACATACGGAAATCCGCTCTGTCGATCATAGGGATATCTGATTTGCGCGGTTTCGGCTATTTCAATTATCTGCCGCAAATCCAGTAATGGATACTGCTCACGAATGTCCAACACAGCTTCAGACCAATCCAAGATAAAGAAAAAACTCGTTTCAAGATCAGACATCAGGTGATGAATCCGTCCTGTTTTTGCTCCGCGCACACGCGATACCATACCCTTCGACGGAAAATCTTGAACGAAAAGCCAAGGGATATAGCTTGCGCCGGTCCCTTGGCCTCGTCCTTCGCAGAGATACTTACGATAAACAGATTCGTTCCATTTCCTGCGGTGTTTTGCCATATACAATACCTCACCGCATAAGTGTATAACTGTTTTGCTTATTTGTCAAGCGTAGTGTATATCTTTTTTGCTATTTTACAATGATTATTGTAAGTGTACGGTATTTTTATCTAATGTATAACTATACATGGTTTAGTGTAAAACTATTTCGTTGCTATACAGTAAATCACCAGCGGCGCCACAGCTATTCACCCGGCTTGGTATTCATCAAGCGAAAGAGGTTCGGAGCGGAGTTCTTGTTAAATCTGTTCACGAAAGGCACAATCGCGTTGCCGATACGCATAAGCCCGCAGCCCGCATCGGCATTGGTGACGTAGGACAACTGCTGCTCGGAGATGTTCAGGAGTTTTGCGAGTTCAGCGCGGTCTGACGCAGCCTGATTGTTCATGACGATAAACTCCGAATTTGAGAGCATCGTCCGCGCCGTAACGGAATCCAGCAGATACTCCACGTTTTGGGTAATTCCCGTAGGGTAGGCATTTCTTTTGCGGAACCTACGCCACGCCGACGCGAAGAAATTGCTTGAATACTCGTTTTCAAAAACGACGTGCATTTCGTCGATGAAAACGTGCGTCCGCTTGCCCTTTTTCCAGTTCTCCGAAACGCGGTTGATCAGCGCGTCGGTGATGACGAGCAAGCCCATTGTTTTAAGCTGGCTGCCGAGGTCGCGTATGTCGTAGACAATCAGGCGGCTCCCGGTGTTGACGTTGGTGGGGTGGGCGAACACGTTCAGGCTCCCGTTCGTGAACAGTTCCAACGCTTTGGCGAGGTTTTCCGCTTCCTTGTCGCGGTGCTTGCG
>JAISWR010000116.1 GCA_031270985.1 Bacteroidales bacterium
CATTTTATTAAAAAATGTTCGAGATGTTGTCTTTAGGCAGCCTTTTTTCGTTGAAGTTCTTTTCGTTTGTAGTCGTCCTTCAGTTTACGACCGATGCAGCAGAGGTTATATGCGCAGACACCGAAAGCGACATATCGATTAAAATGTTCTTCACCTCTATCCGGAAACAGGATAAAGCCCTTGTTTCCAATGAATGAATATTGGATTCGATTGCACGGTGCTTATTCCTGTATTTTTTGAAAACCTTTTGATGTTCTCCGGCCAATTCTGTTCGGTTACATTTGCCTTTCTTTAGCATAATCACGTCCGGTACAACTATTTCCAATAATGACCCGTTATTTTGCATACGGCTTCTTTCAGATTCCCAGTCGCCTGAGACGCCCTTGCCTGCTGCTAATGGTTGGTCGTTACCTACCCCATAGTGGATTTCACCACCAAGTGATCTGCCATGTACGGCACACCAAAAAAATAGCTTTCGTGAGAAAGCCCCTTATAAAGCGTGCTGCCGTAGAAGCCACTTTTCGCCGAATTAATGGATTGCTGTCAAAAATTTCAGGGATTGCTCCTTTCGCTCCATGACAGTACAAAAATACAAACTTTCCCCCGAAATGCAAAAATGATTTAGCCGATTTTTTACCCGAATACGGGGTCAAACTGTTGCTCTTTCCCGTAATACCTGAAACACGATATTGCGTCAAAAACTGCTTTCCTGTCGGCATTTGGACACAAAACGCACAAAATATAATCGTGTCAGTATCAACTGATCGCGCTTTTGAAAGTGCCCAGGACGAGACTCGAACTCACACGGGCTAACGCCCACTACCCCCTCAAAGTAGCGTGTCTACCAATTCCACCACCTGGGCTTTATCTTATTTCAAATTATCGGGACAAAATTAATGCTAATTGACGGAATGGACAAATTTTATCTTATTTTTGCACGAAATTGTTATCGGTCATCTTGAAATCGGTTCGTTCATACAACATTTGCAGAGCGTTTTTTACCGCAGGATTATGCTGCTGTTTTGTCGTGTGGTGCAATGCCCAGAATATACGACAGAACAGGAAAGACGTGATGCGTTTCATGTTCTACAATGTAGAAAATTTTTTCGATACGCAAAACGACCCTTCCACCAACGACAATGACTTTATGCCAGAGGGCAAAATGCACTGGACGCGAGCCAGATATATCGCCAAAAGAGATGGGATATTCCGTGTGATTGCCGGCGTCGGCGAATGGGAGCCACCCGACATGATAGGGTTATGCGAAACGGAAAACCGCAAAGTATTGGAAGATTTACTCACGAATACGCCATTGTCGAAATACCCCTATCGCATTGTACACAGGGAATCTCCCGACCAGCGAGGCATAGACGTTGCTTTTCTGTACAGAAGCGACCGCCTGCGCTGCATTAAGCAGGAATTCATCCGTGTACGTTTCCCTGATAACCGGCGACGGACACGGGACATCGCACATGCCGTACTGATCACCGGCAGCAACGACACGCTGTATGTGTTCATCAACCACTGGCCGTCACGAGTCGGAGGACAGCGACAGAGCGATCCGGCACGCACCCTCGCCGCTACCTTGCTGCGCAACAAAGTGGATTCCATTTTCAGCGTCCGCCCACGAGCAAACATCATTATTGCAGGCGACCTGAACGACAGACCGCAGGACAATAGCGTACGCCGCCACTTGAATGCCCTGACGGACACCGCACAAAGCAAGCCGAAAAACCTGTTCAACCTGAGTGCATACAGAGAAAGCGAAATTACCGGTACCATCAAATACCGGGGCAAATGGTCGGTATTCGACCAAATCATCGTTTCCGGCAACCTGCTTCATACAGGCAATCGCCTGCGGACAAGCGCGGACGACTGTCATATTTTCCGCGCCCCGTATCTGCTGGAGCCGGACACCCGCTATTTGGGATTTATGCCTTTCCGGATGTACATCGGGCAAAAATTCAATAAAGGATTCAGCGACCATCTGCCTGTTTTTCTGGACATATGGACAACAACCAATAAACGATAGACACCATGCGGTTTCGCTGGACGTTACACGGGAAACTTAACTTCTCAACATGTAACCTTCATCCGATGGAGCATCATATCAATGATTATATTCTCGCATTTCTTGTCGCGACAAGCGTCGGCGGAGGATGTGCAACATTTGAAAACATGGCTGGAATCTGACGTCGCCCACCGCGAAGAATTGAAAACGTGGTTACGGCCTGTTTGCCGAAACATCACAAAAAAGTTATTGGCGGAATGAATAAAACACACTATCTTTGTCACAAAATTATCCAAGGGATGAATCGGACACAATCCGTAGAAGCGTATCGGGAGGCGTCGCAATATATTGCAGGTGGGGTGAACAGTCCTGTGCGCGCGTTGAGGAGCGTTGGCGAGACACCGCTGTTTGTGCGGAAAGCTGCTGGCGCTATGATTACCGACGTGGATGGCAATCGTTTTACGGATTATTGCCTGTCGTGGGGTGTTTTCCTGTTGGGACACGCGCATCCCGAAGTGTTGCGTGCAGCGCGGAAAGCCGTTACTGCGGGGACAAGTTATGGTATCCCGTCATTGCCGGAAACGCAACTTGCCCAACTCGTGCATCAATTTTTTCCGAGCATGGAGAAGTTGCGTTTTGTCAGTTCCGGAACAGAAGCGGTGATGAGCGCCATACGTTTGGCGCGTGGCTTCACGCAACGCAACATGATTGTAAAGTTTGACGGTTGCTATCATGGTCATGCAGACCATTTGCTGGTGTCTGCGGGTTCGGGTGCGGCTTCGTTGTGCAATGCCTCTTCGGCGGGCGTCCCCGATGGATTCACGGCATACACGGCGAGTGTTCCCTTTAACGACACAACGGCGGTGGAGCGCCTGTTTGCCGCACATGGCAACGATATAGCCGCCGTTATTGTCGAACCCGTCCCCGCCAACATGGGCGTGGTACTGCCCGTTGACGGCTATTTACAATATTTGCGGAAAATCACGCAGGAGAATCAGGCTTTGCTGATTTTTGACGAAGTCATCACCGGTTTCCGGGTAGCGCCGGGTGGCGCTCAGCAACTTTTCGGCATCACACCCGACCTCACCACACTGGGCAAGATTGTGGGCGGCGGGTTTCCCGCTGCCGTTTTTGGCGGACGGGCAGACATCATGGCGTTGCTGGCGCCCGATGGTCCCGTGTATCAGGCGGGAACGCTGTCGGGCAATCCTGTGGCAATGGCTGCGGGAGCAGCAACATTGAGGGCGCTTACTCCGAAACTGTATGCATCGTTGGAAGAAAAAAACGACATTATCTGTTCCGAACTGTCAAACGTCGTTGCCGGTAAAGATATACGGCTGAATCATGCAGGCGGCATGTTTACCCTCTTTTTCACACCGTCGGAAGTGTGCTCGTTCGAGGATGCCCGCAAATCGGACTTGAAACGGTTTGCAGCTTTTTTCAGACACATGCTGGCAGAAGGTATTTATCTTCCGCCGTCGCAGTTTGAAGCCTGCTTTCTCTCGTCGATGCATACCACAGACATGTTGCACCGTTTCGTTTGGGCAGTCAAAAAATTTTTGTCATAAGCATCAAAATCAAATATCATGGAACAAAATAAGCGTTTCGCGACAAAAATTATTCGCGCATCCGCATATCCCGATTCATTCGGCGCCATCAATATTCCCGTGTACCGTAACGCCGCTTTTGAATTTGAAGACTCCGAAAGCATGGCGGCGGCGTTCCAGTATCGGTACGACCGTCATACCTACTCGCGGATATCCAATCCCACCGTCAGTAATTTCGAAGCAAAACTCAAAGCCGCTTCAGGTGCGGAAACCGTTATGTCGTTTGCATCAGGCATGGCGGCAATCACCGGAACGTTGCTTACCATTGCGCGCGCCGGCAAAAACATCGTGTCGTCCCCGCATTTGTTCGGCAACACCCTTTCGCTGTTGCGGTTCACTTTGCAGGAATTCGGTATCGAAACACGATTTGTGAACACCGACCATTTGGACGAAATAGCGGCAGCCATTGACGACAACACTTGTGCGTTTTTCGCCGAAATCATTACCAATCCGCATCTGGAAATCGCCAACCTTCCCGAAATATCCAAAATTTTGAAAGAAAAAAACGTGCCGATGGTGATAGATACTACCGTTGTCCCCTGGTGTGGCTACGACGCGGAGATGTGCGGCATTGACATTGAGGTGGTGTCCACCACGAAATACATATCGGGCGGCGCAACGGGTATAGGTGGTGCGGTGGTGGACTACGGGCGGTTTGACTGGAAGCGCAATCCCAAGCTGTCCGCCGTGCCCAAACCCAAAGGCATGTCGCGGTTCATGTTCAAACTGAGGTCGGAGATTGCACGCAATCTGGGCGCCTGCATAACGCCCGACACATCATGGATGCACTCGCTGGGCTTGGAAACGCTGCAAATCCGCTATGAAAAAATGTCAGCTAACGCCCATACGCTGGCACAATTCCTGTGCAACTGCGAACAAGCAACCAAAGTGAACTATCCGAATCTGGACAATGCCCCTTACAAAAAAATATCCGACCTGATCTTCAACGGCAACCCGGGCGCCATGCTGACCTTCCATCTGCCGGACAAAGTCGCCTGTTTCCGGTTCATGGACCGCCTGAAGATCATCCGCAGAGCAACCAACCTGTTTGACAACAAAACATTGGTGATACATCCCGAATCCACCATTTACGGAACGTTCGGCAAGGAAATGAAAGAACTTGCAGGTGTCTCTCCCACGCTCATCCGTCTTTCCGCAGGACTGGAAGACGCGAATGACCTGATAGACGATGTCAAACAAGCGCTGGAATGACCTTGATTTTTATGCACCGCCCGTTTTTGTGGGAATTTTGCGTTTAGTTTTTCACCGCTTTCACCGTTTTTGTCTTGTTGCGTTTTTCCAAATGGAACAGGTACATGCCTGCGGGCAGTTTTTCCAAATGAAGCGTTTCGTCCGCATGGATTACCCTTTGGGTGTGGACGGTGACGCCGCTTTCCGTTGTCACCGTGAGCGTACAGCCTTCCGCGCCCGTGAGGTGCAACTCATCCGTAAACGGATTGGGATAAACGGAAATGCCCGTTTCCAGGGTCTCTCCCACGCCGGTGACGCCGGGCGTCCATTGGGCGTACTAGGTGGTGTTGTCCGTTGCGTTGTACACAGTGGCGGCGGTGTATTTCGTTCCTGCGCCGTCCTGTGCGGTATTCCAGCCGTCAAAGGTGTAGCCGGCGCGGGTGGGATCGGGCAGCGTGCCTACCGCCGCATCGTAGGTGACGGTTTTGCTTGCGAGGCTTACCGTGCCGCCGTTGGCATCAAAATACAGCGCGTAGGGGTTGCCCGTCCATTTGGCGACGAGCGTGAGATTGGCGGTGACGGGGCTGTCAAAATCCCATGCGGTAGCGTTGGCATACCAGCCCAGAAAAGTATAGCCGGTTCGTTCGGGTGCAGCAGGGGCAGCAACTTTTTCGCCGGAGCGTATTTGTTGCGTCGCTACGGTTTTTCCTTCGTTTTGGAAAACGACCGAGACGACCATATTGTATCCCAGAAAAAAGTCCGTATGCGGAGGTTGGTTGTAGCCGCTGTTTTGCCATGCAACAGCAAGGCGGTATTCCTTGTTGTGCATCAGCGTGGGGATTCCGGACTGTGGTACTGCGCCCGCCCCGCTGTGTTCCGTCGGGATAACGGTGATGTAAACGCGCAGTTCGCTGTTATCCGTTGCGCGAAGAATCAGCTCTTCTCGCCAATCGCCCAGTATATCCGCCTGAAGGCAAGGATTGTTTTTCGTACCGCCATTGGTGGATGCTCCGGTAAACGTGGTGAGCGGCACGCTTGCGTAATTTCTCCGGTTACCGCCTGTCCCTGTTGATGCGTTAATACGGGTAACGGAAGGGGCGGCGCCTCCGTCAAAGAGTTCGCGACCTGTATTGCCGTCCCACCAGATAGCCATATTGACCGATAATGATGAATAACTGCTGGTCAGTTTCGTGCCGTTTGCGGCATACACGCCGAGACCGCCCGAACTCCACGATTCTTCGCCCACATATTCGGAATCAATATCGGCAGTCAAACCCCGTCCGATATCTTTGGTCGCCTCTACGTGCCAAATCACTTCTCCCGTTTGTGCGTCATGCATTTCCATGCCGGGTCCCGGCTTTGCCGTCGTAAATTCTTCGTGTACACCCATCATCAATAACCCGGGATAAGCCGGATTTAACCTGCCCACATGCATGGCGTCGCCATGACCGAAGCCTGTGGTGTACATTACTTTGCCGTCGTCGTCCAGCGCCAGCGAACCGTAAATGATTTCGTCTTTACCGTCGTTGTCTGTATCGGCAACAGACAGGTTGTGATTGCCCTGTCCCGTATATGTGCCGCCATTTTCCATACCCCCGGTATCAAAAATCCAACGCAGGGAAAGCGACACGCCGTCCCAGTTCCATGTGGAAATGCCTGTACGTCCCTGATTGTTTTGTCCTTTGTAGTATCCCCGACACATGACCGCGCTCGGATGAACACCGTCCAGATAAGCTACAGCGGCAAGAAAACGGTCAACACGGTTGCCGTAATTGTCGCCCCAGTCGGTAACCGTTCCGCGCGCTACTCGGTAAGGCTCCGTAGCAAGCAGTTTCCCCGTGTTTCCCTCAAAAACCGATAAATATTCCGTTCCGGTGAGGATGTAACCGTTATTGTTGGCATGATTGACATCAACGCCAATCATCAATCCGTCGGTATCCTTTGTACCGTCGGCGGTTTTCAGGATGATTTCCGCTTTGCCGTCGCCGTCGAAGTCAAACACAAGGAACGGACTGTAGTGCGCTCCGGCTCTGAGATTGGGTCCGAGGTCTATAAATTTTCCCGCGCCCCACAGTTTTGTCCCGTCAAGTTTATAGGCGTCCATGAATACGTTTGCGGTATGGCCTGCGATTGAATTATCCTGTGCGTTGTCGGGCATCCAGAGGAACACGATTTCGTATTGTCCGTCTCCGTCGAGGTCGGCAACCGATCCGTCGCCTATCGAATAGGCGGTATAGGTAACGTAGGCGCTTCCGTTCCAAAGACGTCCCACCGGTTTTTCAACGGGAATGGGTAAATATTGATTCAGCAATACGGCGGTGGGTGCAGAGCGCTCTGTTTCCACGCCGTTCGTCAGCACGGCCACAGAATAAACATCGCTCATGACGCTGCCTGCCACCGTGAAGTTGGTATGCGCCGCATCAAGCGGTTCGGTGTTGATCGGCGTTGTTTCCGAGTTCCGGTAAACGTTGAACCGTATATCGGCAGGATCCGTTCCGAGCAAACGCCAACTCAGAAAGGTGTTATTTCCGCTTTTTACGGCAACCAAACCGCGTCCAATCGTTTCCATCTGCCTTTGTGGAATTTCTCCCCGAACCTGAAGCATGGCAGGCGCAACACTCAATAAAAGAAATAGTATGATAGATTTCATAATAATTGACAATGTTTTTCATTAAAAATTTCTCAGCCATTTTTCCAACTCTTCCGTCCACTGGCGTTTGTAAAGGAAATCATCCCTGAAACCCCATCCATGCCCGCCTGACGGATAAGCATGTAAACACGCGGGGGCCGTTTTTTCCAGCAACGCTTGATAATACAGGATGCTGTGAGGGGCAAGCCGGTCGTCGGAAGAAACGGTGATGAATGCCGACGGCGTGTCTTTGTTTACCTGCAAGTCGGGCGAATATTTCGTTTTCAGTTCTTCGGAAGCGTTTCCTCCTAGTAGAGACGGCGATCCGTTCTTCATGTTGATCACCGGATACAGCAGGATTTGAAAATCGGGGCGGGTGTCCGTTCCCGCATACAGTGTGGCAAGCGTTGCCGCCAGATGACCTCCTGCCGAAGCGCCCATAATTCCTATCTTGTTGTGGTTCAACTGCCATTCCTTTGCATGCTGCCGCACGAGGCGTATCGCCTGTTCGGCGTCGGACAACGGCACATCGGCGTGACCGTTGGGCATCCGGTATTTCAGCACGGCAAAGGTAATGCCTTGTGCGTTGAACCACTGCGCCATGTCGTGTCCCTCATGGTTCATCGCCAGACGGACATAACCGCCGCCCGGACACATGATGATTGCCATACCGTTGGGGTTGGCAGGACGATACACAGTGATGGAGGGCCGGCTGATGTTGCTTACCCTGCCGTTTTCCAACTGCTGTTCTTCGCCCGTCAAACCATTATTATTGGGGGCGTCGTTTGCCCATAGAGGCAATTCCAAAGGCTTTTCCTGTGCTGTCAGCGTCATACCGACACACAAACATCCGATAAAAATCAATATCTTTTTCATACTCGTTTGCATTTTTTCTCTTAATTTTTTAATCAATATCCTCACATGTCCGAAAACAAGATTTCTCTTTTCCTGTTTTTTCGTCAGACAAAGATACGCAATCTTTTTAATTAAAAAAATATTTTTTTTTAATATTTTTTTGAGGTGCTATTGCCTTTTTTGATTAGGGGCCATAAGATTAAAAGATTAGTAGGATTTCGGGATTCCCCACCTTCGGAGGGGAACGCAGGACAACGACTAAGTCCCTCAGGGACAACACTTTATTAACCGTATGCTTCAACTTACGGATGGTCAATCACATCAGCGACTAAGTCCCGCAGGGACGATACTTTATTAAGAAGTCGTCCCATATGCCGGGCATCAGTTGCAGCGCTTTGAGGACATCCACCTCGCCCAGCACGCAGGGATGGATTTTATCTGCGACACAGGAACGCGCCAAATGTAAAGATTTTTGACAAAAGTTACGTCAATCTTACCGTTATCGGCTTTCGTTCCGGATCACTGTTTCCTGATGTGTACTTTCCAGTGTTCACCCATTCTGATTTCTTCGAGGATTTCATGTCCTTCGCCGCGTACGGAGCCGGGGACATTGGCGATGGGTTGCCCGTCGTCCAGCCATATTTCCAATTCTTCGCCGAATTTCATGGAGGCTAATATGATTTTTGTTTGCACGAAGTTCATCGGACAAAGTACGCCTCTTAAATCTTTGAAGCGTTTTTCTGTTTTCTGTTTTGGGGCTTCCGGAATTTTTTCGCTTTTAAACTGCAAAGAGTCGTCCATATTGTGGTACAGTTCGGTTACTTCATCGGCGAGGGCGTAAATTTCTTCCCTGTGTGCTGCAAAGTCGGTCTGTTCGTCATTTTTTGCAGTTTCCACGAGCTTGCGATATTTATCGGCAACCAGTCCGGTTTGGATGAAATTGGCGATGAACATGGCGAACACGTCGGCGGTGGTTTTCGGCTCTGCACCGCGTGTAACCAGCAACATGCGCGAGGAGGAAAAAACGACGTCATAGAGCAGGCGGTTGATTTTGGGAGCGTCGGTTTCCGTTTCGATGGCTTTCCTTGCCGCGTTGATGTTGTTCTGGTCAAGGTCAATCATGTCGAACAAACCGGCGGAACATTCGGCGGCGCCGCGTCCAATGATGCTGAATACGGTTTCCGCCCCCCAGTCGAAGTAATAGTTTTTGTCATCGGCGAAAGGAGGCACGGCTTCGTATTCCGAAAGCAATTTCAGCGCGTATTCTTTGCCGTCGGTTTCCAGCCATGCGGTCAGGTCGGGATATGCCGTCTGTACATTGAGGAAGGCTTCCAACAGCTGCACTGTGAAACGCGGGACGTCGCGTGCGCTGATGCTACCTACGGGATCTGCCAGACGCGGGGCGTCGCTGCGACGGGCGGCGAGATATACCTGATACCCCGGGTAAATGCGGTCGTTGCGGAGCGCTTTCCCCGAAAAACCTATGTCTGCCCAATGTTGCTGTCCGCACGAGTTAGGGCATCCGGAGATGTGTATCCGTGTGGTGGAGAGCCGTTCGAGGTCAAGCGAGCTTTTGAGCAATTCTTTACGGATGGCTGTCGCCAACCCTTTGGACAGCGCCACGCCCAGACGGCAGGTGTCCGCACCGGTGCAGGTCACGATGTTGTTTGCCACCAACGGCGCATGGATGTCTTCAATTACTTCTTTCAACAGCAGGTACAGTTCGGGAAGGGCAATGGAGGGTATATTGCGCAGGCGGATGTTTTGCCGTGTGGTGAAACGTAGGGTGTGTTTTCCGAATTGCGACACGAATTTCAGAAGTTTCTTCACAGCTTCCGTCAATCGCGCATCATCCAAGCGGATATTGCCCCACACGACCGGCGCCAGCACGCTGCTGAATCCGTACTGTCTTTGAGCGAATACATACCTTCTGCGCCATGTGTCGTATCCGCCGTCCACCTCAAGATTTTTCGGCGCAGCATAACTTACCGGCAATATTTCTTCTTCGTATTTTTCACGCACATATACCGGAGTATTTTTTCGCGCGGCTTCGTAATATTCTTTTATCAGGCGGAGGGTTTCTTCTTCACCAAGGCGGTAAAAGATATAACGCAAACGCGCTTTGTGTTTGTTCTTGCGGTTACCGTGTTCGGAGAACATCTTTTTCAATGCTTCGGCTACTGCGTACAGTTCGCCAGAAGGGATGAAGTCGAACAGCAGCCAGCCGACGCTTGGGTTGGAACCGCCGCCTCCGCCTGCGTACACGCGAAAGCCCTTTGTGCCGTCCTGTATTGCGGCAACAAAGCCCAAATCATTCACCGCAGCATAATCCGTCTGTTTATCGTCGGACGAAAAGGCAATCTTCATCTTGCGCGGGAGCAGATACGAATCCGGCTCTGCTATCAATTTGGTAGTCAGTGTCATTGCGTAGGGGGTGGCGTCAAACACTTCGTCGCCGATGCCGCTTTCTTCCGACACAAGGATGTTGCGGACGGTGTTGCCTCCACCGCCTTTTGCACTTAGCCCTATGGCTTTCAGATCGTTGAGAACAGACTCTATTTCTTCCAACCGTAGATTTTGTATCTGTATCTCCTGCCGCGTGGTGATGTGCAGCAAGTCCGAATGGTGTTTCAAGGCAATATCCATCAACGAGGACAATTGTTCCGGATAAATGACACCGCCGGTCGCACGCACGCGCACCATGTACACATCGTCCTTTCTTTGCTCATAAACGCCCATCGGTACACGAAAAGCCTTGAATTGGACGGATTCTACTTTGCCTTGCCGAAAATCCTTTACCAACGTGCCCAAACGAGCGATGTCCTCACTCAAAGTGTCGGGTATTCTATACATTTTTACAGATATTTTACGGCGGCAAAGGTAAGCGTTCGGCACGGGCGGGACAATAGCACAAATGTGGTATTTTGCGGCTATAGGTTAGTTGTTTTTCATCACAAGAGGCCGTCTCAAAAGCGAGGCAGCCTCCGCATCAATTCTATGCCCGACAGATACTCCATCCATCCGGCAGGCGCATGTTCCAATACCAGTTCATTGCCGGCTGTTCCGATAAGGGTATATCGAAAATCATCCGGCTGTATTCCACGCCTGCGTGCGATATGGTCATTTAATACTTCTTTTTTTGATGCGCTCGACATGCCTTGTTGGGTTTCCGGCAAAGATGCGAAGGCGCGACGAAAATAATGCTATACTTCTTGCCTATTTCTTGCCTATTTCTTGCAGGATTAACGGCCTGACATAAGGGATAAAAACCACAAAGGGCACGAAGTTACACTAATGCCTTACGGGAGAAGGCGAGGCTACAAGTAAAGGGCGGGCCGGCTTCGAGAAGTACCAACTTGCTCCAATAGTGACGCCTACGAAACGGTAAGACGGCCAAGTATGTTCATCGAATTGCATGTAGCGATTATCCTTTTCAATCTTTTCTTTAATGGGTCGGTTGTATTCAAATGACAGGGACAGCAGGAGTTTGTCCATTATCCTGTAGGCTGCGCCCCCTTGCAGCGTATAGCCCCAATGCAGTTTTATTTTGGGGACAACATGTAAAAGTTCCGCACCATTGGCGTCACGAAAAGTCACCTCGTTGTTTCCCTTTCCGAAGGATGCGAACATGCCTGCGTTGGCAAAAAGTCTGATATTCCCGAAGTAATGGCAATAACCTGCCGTTACCGGCATTCTGATAAACTTTCCGTCATAGAATTCGGAAAATTTGCCCGTTGTGTGCAGCACGGCATATTCCACGCCGACACTGACCGGTATGCGCTTTACAAACTCA
Organism: Bacteroidales bacterium; assembly: GCA_031270985.1. GTDB lineage: Bacteria > Bacteroidota > Bacteroidia > Bacteroidales > UBA4181 > JAIRLS01. The sequence continues at coordinate 12,087 of JAISWR010000116.1, forward strand.
TAACCTGCGTTAATTCCGACGCACGACCATGTGCCCTTCGTATCCTTCGTAGCCCAATCACGATTTACAAAGTTACCATCGCCGATTTTTCCATTGATACCGGCGAAGAACTGTGCTGAGGCGGAGACGCAAGAGAACAAAAGAGAGATGACGATAATGGGTGTTTTCATGTCTATTGATTTTATTTCTATCGGCAAAAATAGTTATTTTTTCCGGAATTTTCCGAAAAAACGAAAAAAAATACTAAACGTGGCTACTATTATTCAGAATCTCTAAACATTTGTCTCCGAATATCAATTTGAGGACTTGGTCTTTTTTGTCTTTCTTCAAAGCTACCTGTAAAACAACCTGATTCCCTTCAAAAAAATCGCCAATGGTTTCAATGTCAATATACTTGCGAGGGTATGTTATCAAATCAACCAAGGTATATCCCATTATTTTCCCAAAACTCTCAAGTGTTTCCAAGTCAGTTTTTATTGCTCCTCGTTCAAATCTTGCATAACTTGATTGGGTCATTTCCATCATCTCGGCAACTTGCTCCTGACTTAAATTTCTCTGCTCTCTGATAATCCTTACGTTATTTAAAATTTCTTTCATTTATTCAGAATTTCAAGACACTCGTCTCCGAATATTAATTTAAGAACTTGGTTTTTCTTGTCGGATTGAAGCCTTATTTGAAGAATTGCCTCTACCGGTTCAGGAGTTTTTATTGATTTCTCGTATCTCTCCGGATATGTTATGAGATAAAGCACATCTTCTTTGAGTACATTTGCGATTATCTCAAGTTCGCTAACCTTTAATTCACGTTTTCCATTCTCAATGTTGCTGACTACAGCCGTATCCAACCCCAAAGCATCAGCTATAACCTCTTGATTGATGCCTTTTTCTTTCCTTATTGATATAATGTTATTTACTACATTCATAAGCTAAAAAAGGTTTAATTCTGGAATTCTTCGTATTTGATATAAAATTTATCGGGAGTCACGTCTTTAAAATACCGTTTGGACCCGTACAGCGGTTTCCCGCACTCATCGACGGTTATGACTTCCGTTACTTCGCTTTCGGGATAGTTGGCGATTTGGGATACGTAGAAGTCGTTTTTGATGATGATGTTTTCCTGTGCATGTCCGACAGTATAGGATATGATGTTGCTAAACATAATTGGGGCGTCCTGCATGGAATAGTTTTTTGTTATTATCTGGTTTTTTGTGGGGGTGTTCGGCAGTTCACAGTCTTTGAAAAGGGTTTCCTGAACATTGTATTCGTAAACGATTTTTGCCGCGTTTGGGGGAATACAAATCGTTTCTTGTTCCTGAAAGGTTACGGATTCTGATTTGGATTCGGATGAGGAGGCCGCTACTGCGTTGCCCGACACGGCTGTTGCAATGTTGGCGATGGCCGTAATTCCCGCCACCGTTGCATTATCGCCTGTATACGCCATCGGCGTGTACGCTCGTGAAACGGTGGTATGCGAACGGCTTGCTTCGGAAAAAGCACGGCCCCGGAAATAATCATACGCTATGCCGTTGCGTATAAAGAAACTTTCGTGGAGGTTTACGTAGATATTTTCTTCGCTTTTGTTGAAAAAGACAAATCCTGCATTTCCGTATTCGCTCCACAGATTGTACGTGACGGTGCAGTTGTCGTCTTCGTAAACGATCATGTTGTCTTTCTGAAACATTGTTTGCGAATACTCTGTTTTATAGATTGGGTAAATGGTTTTCGGCATACAGCCTGCGAGGGTCATTATGCACGGGAGGAGAAAAAAAATGGTGTTTTTCATGGCGTTTATTTATTTATTGGTGAAAAAAAATTTGCTTATTCATTTATTGATGTTTGTTGCTGGGTATCCGTATTACCGGCTCTAAACCCGATAGGGTTTCTCGGTTTGTTTTCGAGTTGCCGCTGTTCGGAGAGTTCGTTGATGATAATTAATATTTCTTCTATTTGCATGGAGGTGTTCATTTGGTATTCTTCAAGCTGCCGTTTTAATTCGGCATATTGTGAGGCAAGCGTTCTCATACGTACAAAAGCGCGCATAACGGCAATGTTTACGTCTATTGCAATGTCGCTTCGCAACACGCCGGAGAGCATTGCCACTCCTTCCTGTGTGAAGGCAAACGGGGCTACATGGCTGAATTTCAGTATGTGGTCGCAAATTGCGACCACATACTGAAACTCGTCTTTTGACAGTTCAAACATGAAGTCGTCCGGAAAGCGCTCAATGTTTCTTCTTACCTGTTCTTTCAGTCGTTTGGTCGGTACCTGATACATGGCTGCAAGATGGACGTCGAGCATTACTCTGCGACCTCTTATTTCGTATATCTGTTTTTGAATGGTTTCCAAGTCCACAAGCATGGGAATTTAATTTATTTGGTTATTAATGATTGATTTTTTCAATGATTCCAATAAGCCTGTCAATCTGTTCCTGGCTTTTGTCTAATTGTTCCTGATTTTTTTGGATTACCTTTTGGTATCCTTTTTGGAGTTCGATCATCTTTGAAATGTCGTTATTCGTGATGACATTCCCGCTGCCATTCACATTATTCCCCACGGCGGTGCTGTGCGAAATATCCCCAATGCTTTGGTTCGCCATTTCCCCTTTTTCGTGAATAAGCCAATCTCTACTTATCTCCCTGAAGGCGTCGCAGAACTTAATTAAGAAGCTTTCGGTAAGATACTTTCCGCCTCTATTTAAAATTAAGGATATTGTGGACTTATGAAAGCCCATTGCATCAGCGACTTCGCGCTGTGTTTTTATTATTTGTTGCCCCTTTAAATAGGCAACTGCTTTTTTCAGCCTGTCAAGTTTTTCCATATCACAAACTTTATTTGTAAGAACCAAATTAAAATCCGATTGGATTTCAACCATTGACAATGTTTATTATTTAGAATGAATATAAATTACGTCAAATTGACGACTTTTTATCAAACTTGATTTGCGAAACTCAAACTAAATTTGTGCCTTTGCGTCGTCAAACTTTGCCAATTTTGGCAAAGCGGGGCAAAAATAATAAAAAAAATCACTACTGACCAACAAAAAAAATAAAACGGGCTACCGTCTTTCGGACACCTCCACAGGAGGGGAACGCAGGACAGCGGCTAAGTCCCGCAGGGACGACACTTTATTAACCGTATGCTTTAGCTTACGGACGAGCAATCACGGGCGCTGTCTATCACGCAAAGTCCCGCAGGGACGACACTTTATTAACCGTATGCTTCAGCTTACGGACGAGCAATCACGGGCACTGTCTAATACGCAAAGTCCCGCAGGGACGACACTTTATTAACCGTATGCTTTAGTGTACGGACAGTTTATAATTTATGCGATATAATAGCACCTCAAAAAAAGAATTAGCCGAAAATTTTTAAGCATTTGTATATAATTGAGAATTTTATGCTATCTTTGCAACGATTTTTATAAAACTCTATTATGGAACGTCTATTTGTTACAGCACTCATCATTTCGGTTTTTGCCTGTACGCCGCACGGGATAGAGCAGACATTGAAACTTGCAGGCGACAATCGCGCCGAACTGGAAAAGGTAATGGCGCATTACCGTGCCGCAGGCGATGAACAGAAACTGAAAGCCGCAGAATACCTGATCGCCAACATGGCGGACAAATTCGCTTACGAGGGCGGCAACCTGCCGCATTACGACGTGATCTTCCATCTGTTCGATTCGCTGTACCGTGCGGGGATGTATGCCGGAGAAACACTGGAGATTACCGGCGCGTGGGATTCGCTGACATCCCATTACGGAAAAATCAATCCGGACGATCTGGAACAAAAATGGGACGCGCAAACCATCACGGCGGATTATCTCATACGGCAAATAGACGTTGCCTTTGAAGCATGGCGATCATCCCCTG
>JAISWR010000043.1 GCA_031270985.1 Bacteroidales bacterium
CTTGGTGGTCGTCTTGCGGGGATAGACAGTCCGTGCATCAAGGTGGAGCGTCATTATCGTGACATGGTTCACAACAGGCTGTTGGAGGTAAAGTCACCCTTTGTGGAAAAGCTCACCCATGACAGTTATGTCATACAGGCGGGCAGGATTACCAGCGAACGTTACGGCAGCAAACTGAACGAGTTGCTGAGTCTCTTCGAGCAGGCGCATTTCATCAGGGAAGACACCGAGATAAGCAAACAGTACATATACAGGTCGGATGATGAAGACATTCGTTTCATAACATCAGTACTGAACGAGATGGTAGCCGATCCGAAGGAGCGCGAAGAGATAGAAAAGGAAGCGGAGGCGTTGCGCACTATTGACGCCCTTTTCGGGAAGACACAAAGGAAGCAGAAACACATTATCGAAGAGAAGGACAAAGCGCTTGAAGAGAAGGACAAAGCGCTTGAAGAAAAGGACAAAGCGCTTGAAGAACAGGCGAAACAAATCGCATCATTGAAACGCCTGCTGGACACAAAATGAAAGGGTGCGGTGCAAATGGTCGCACCAGATGTCCTAACGGGATTTTTCAATTGTCAATTGACAATGCCACATCCCGTTCCTGACGGGACGGCACATCAGAGGGGGCGTGTATTTTCTACCGACATTTTGTCCCACAGGGACACCCTAAAAGAGTTACCTGCACCATATTTCGACAGCCTCGTACAATCGTCTCTGCTCATCACTCATACCCAGTACCTTTTTTATACAGTTGCTGTTTTTTGTCCTTAATTGCATTTTTGACTCTTTTGTGAGTCAACTTTTTTCAGGGAAAGACAATTTGAAATGCACCCAAATAGTTTGTATATTTGCATTTCTAAAAATGAGATGCGATAAGAAACATTATCCTGAAAATAAAAGCCATGAGTGAAAAATTGTATATTTTCGATACCACGCTCCGGGATGGAGAACAAGTGCCCGGATGCCAACTCAACACGCTGGAGAAGATTGAAATTGCCAAAGCGCTGGATGAACTTGGAGTGGATGTCATTGAGATGGGCTTTCCCGTTTCCAGTCCGGGGGATTTCAATTCCATTGTGGAAATCACCAAAATCATTACCCGTCCGACGTTGTGCGCCCTCACCCGCGCTGTGGAAAAAGACATTGACGTAGCCGCCGACGCGCTCCATTTCGCCAAACACAAGCGCATCCACACCGGAATCGGGACATCGCAGTACCATATCACGCACAAGTTCAATTCCAATCAGGACGATATTCTGGAGCGGGCGATAGCCTGCGTAAAATATGCGAAAAAATATGTGGAGGACGTAGAATTTTACGCTGAAGACGCCGGACGTACCGAAAACGAATATCTGGCAAGGGTGGTTGAAGCGGTGATTGCTGCAGGCGCCACAGTGGTGAACATTCCCGATACCACAGGTTACTGTATGCCTGAGGAGTACGGCGCAAAAATTCGTTTTCTGATCGAGAACGTGAAAAACATCCATAAAGCCGTCATAGCCACCCATTGCCACAACGATTTGGGGATGGCTACCGCCAATTCCATATCCGGAATACTCAACGGGGCGCGGCAGGTGGAGGGAACCATCAACGGCATCGGCGAACGCGCCGGCAATACGGCGCTGGAAGAGATTGTCATGGCGGTGAAGTGCCGCAAAGACCTCCCGGTGTTCACCGAGGTGGTCACCCCAAAGATCTATCGTGCTTCACGGCTGGTATCCACACTGATGCGCATGCCGGTGCAACCCAACAAAGCGATTGTGGGACGCAACGCTTTCGCACATTCGTCGGGCATTCATCAGGACGGCGTGTTGAAAAATCGCGAAAGTTACGAGATCATAAACCCCGTCGATGTGGGCATCAACGAATCGTCCATTGTGCTGACTGCGCGTAGCGGACGCCATGCCCTGAGCCATCATCTGGAACGTATCGGATTCAAACTGTCGTCCGAAGCGCTGGACGACGCTTATCGGAAATTTCTGAAATTAGCCGATCGCAAGAAAGACATTTCCGACGAAGATCTCCGTGTGATTGTAGGGGTAGGACAAAGCGAACAGCAACGCCGCGTGAAGCTCAAGTACTTGCAGGTGGTATGCGGCAAATCAAGCATTCCGATGGCAACCGTCCAACTGAACATTGACGGGGAAATTTGCACTTCCACTGCGGCAGGAAGCGGCCCGGTAGATGCAGCGTTCAATGCCATACGGCAACTTGTACACCGCAAGGTAACGCTTGAGGAATATTTGGTACAAGTGGTGACGCGCGGCAGCGACGACATTGGAAAGGTGCATGTTCAGATTGAAAATCAGAGCAATACGTATTACGGATTTTCTGCCAATACCGACGTAGTTACCGCTTCTGCCGAAGCATTCATTGATGCTATTTCGAAAATCGTATAACACACTGTCGCCGCGAGACACACAAGGATGTTGCCCGCTTCGCGCGTTTTTACCCGCCCGATGTGTCAGATAGCGGTAAAATCGTCCGCCGCATCGTGATGATGGCGTGCGGTGTTGTCCAGCACGTATTTTTTCATTTCGTCCACCATGTCCGCAAACGCTTCCACAGTTTCCGGATATAGATGGATTTTAAATTTGTCGAACACAGGATTACCCTCCGTGTCCAGCCGTTTCTTGCTTTCGGTAATCACCAGATAGTGCTGGTCGTTGCGGTTGATTTTTACGTCAAAAAAATACGTGCGCTGTCCCGCTCGCAACAGGTTGCTGTATACGCGATAGTCCGTTCCGTTTTCTGCATTCAATTTCATAGGTTCTTTTTTAAGATTAGTTATCTGATTTTTTGTTGACTCACCGTTACTTTTTTCATCTTTCCCATACAGGGCGGATTCAGTTTGGAAACTTTCACTTCCGCACGGCATGTTTGCGGAAAAGCTGCAAAAATACGTTCCAAAATCCTGCCGCTCACATGCTCCAGTAAGTCCGACCGTATTTCCATTTCCTGTTTTACCGTATCATATACTTTTGCATAATCCAACGCATTGTTCAGACTATCGTTCCGTGAAGCGGCTTCCATGTCGGTATCTATCTCCACATCCACAACAAAACGGTTCCCGTGCTTTTTTTCTTCCGGCAAGCAGCCATGATAAGCATGAAACTCCATTTCTTCCAGAAAAATCTTTCCCATACGCTTATATTTTTCAGACACAAAGTTATACTTTTCTTTATCATTTATGATACATAAACATGTTTTTTTTGAAAATGTTCAAAAAAACATGTTTTTATCGGGCGGATGATAAACCGTTCAATGTCTCTATCAGCATGTTAAGCGCTGCAACGCTGGATTTTCGGATGTTGTTTTCGCGGATGTTCCCGTAATGGAACTGTTTTGCGGTAGTTTTCGACGCTTCGGCAATCGCTATCCACACTGTTCCCACAGGTTTTTCGGGTGTTCCGCCCGATGGTCCGGCAATACCTGTAGTTGCAATGCCATAGTCCGTTTTGATGAGTTGTCGCACACGCTGTGCCATTTGCACCGCCACCTCACGGCTTACGGCTCCGTAGTGGTCTATATCTGAAGCATTTACGCACAGCACGCCGGTTTTGACATCATTGGCGTATGCCACCACCGTTCCCTTGAAATAAGCGGAACTTCCGGCAATGGAAGTCAGCAGGCAAGCGATGTTTCCGCCCGTACAACTTTCGGCGGTTGCTACCGTTTTTCCTTTTTCGAGCAACAGTCTTCCGGCAAGTTCCTCCGGCTGTTCTCCGGTAACGCTCAACAGGCTCATACCCAGCAAGGGACGTAGCGTCTCAATTGCCGTTTCCGTCTGTGAAACGAGTGTATCGCGGTTGCTGCCCGCGACAGAAAGCCGCAACCGTATCATACCGTCTGAAGGCAGGTAAGCCAGCCTGATATTTGGCGGCAGGCTGTTTTCCCATTGCTCGATCCTTATTGCCAGTTTGGATTCCGGAATGCCGGCAACCAGCAGGGTACGGTGCAGGATGACATTTGTGGCAAACCGTTGTTGCAAGCGGGGCAACAGCTCGTCCTGCATCATTGCCTTCATTTCAAACGGGACACCCGGCATGAAGATATATATTGTACCGTCTTTTTCACACCATATACCGGGTGCGGTGCCGCAACTGTTGCGTATCACTTCGGCATGTTCCGGCACTTCCGCCTGTTTGATATTCAGCGGGTTCATGGCGATGTTGCGCGCCGCCATCATGGACTGGATGTGTTGCAACGTGCCGGGATCGCTCACCAGCCTGTCACCCATGTATTGCGCAATAACGGCTTTTGTGACGTCGTCTTTGGTGGGGCCGAGTCCTCCGGTTATCAGCACAAGTTTGACCCTGCCGGAAGCCTCTTCCAACGCGCTGATGATTTCATTGCCCGTGTCGGAAACCGAGGTTATCCTCTGTACCTCTATGCCTGCGCCGTTCAATGCCTTGGCAATAAATGACGAGTTGGTGTCCGTCACCTGACCTATCAACAATTCGTCGCCAATAGTGATTATTTCCGCTTTCATATGTTTGTTTTACCGCAAAGATATTGAATTTTTTTGTATGCCGGTTTTTCCAACCTTTGCACTTCTCAAGTTTGAATTGGACATTGCAAAAATTGAAATCATCCTTGAAAGACATGTACCGGAATGCCGAATTGACAGGAACATCCGTATATTCCGGTCGACGGGATAGGAACAACCTGAAAATATAACAAATCAAAAATATTTCTTTAAGACAGAAAATGCAATATATTTTAACTATCTTCACGAAATCAACAACTTATCAATTAAATTTTTATTTCATTCAACAAAATGTTTATTTCTACCAAATAAATAAAAGTTCGCTTCAAAAATAGGAAAAAAGAATAAAAATACAGAATATTTTGCAAAAGTTAATTTGGTGTATTACCGGTAAATATCATCCGGAACATGATTTATTCCGGCTATTTTCGATTAACCATTCGCTATTGTCAGGGTCTATGTTAAAAAAAAATGTTGCCTCAAGCAACGGTAAAAAATTTTTTCTGAACAAAAGATTATTACATTTGTTCATTTTATATATAGTAGAAAAACATCATGGAGAAAAAAACATACGGTTTTATTGTTGAGCCATCGCTATTTGTTGAAGACCGGGATAAGAAAGAAGATATTCTGATACCGGACAGCAAAGATATAGACTGTGATTTGTCCCTACCCGAAGTATTGCCGGTTTTTCCCATGTCTCGCACGGTGTTGTTTCCCGGAGTGGTATTTCCCGTCAATATCGGACGTTCCCAACCCCGAAAATTTATCGACGAGATTTACAAAAACCGACAGTTTGTGGCTGTGCTGACACAGAAAAGGAATTTTTGGGATCGCACTATGTCCATTGACGACCTGTACAAGATTGGCACAGTGGCGCAAATCGTAAAAATACTTGAAATGCCCGATGATTCGCGTGTACTGATTCTTCAAGGGAAGAAACGGTTTTGTATGGAAAAGGTATTGGTAAGGCAGTCCGTTGCGTATGTCACTTATCGTTTGTTCACGGACGATATACCGCAGGCCAAATCTCCGGAATATGAGGCAACTGTGTCCATGTGTAAGGATTTGTTGGTCAGGATTGTAAATCTCTCTTCACAGTTTCCTGCCGAAACCGTTTTTGTGATTCAAAACATAGACCATCCTTATGTGGCGGCGGGATTTCTGTCCTGTCATGCGCCTGCGGGCATCCATCAGAAACAGATGATCCTCGAAACGCCGGATATGAAGGATCAGGCTTCGGCATTGCTGGACATACTCACGCGGGAACTTCAGGTGTTGGAAATTAAATACCAGATAGAAAGCCGCGTGAAATCGGATTTCGACAAACAACAGCGCGAAATGATGCTGCGGCACCAAATGCGGAAAATTCAGGAAGAACTTGGCAATGAGCCTACCGATCTGGAATTCAAGAATTTGGAAAATGCCGCCCGAAAAAAGAAATGGAGCAAGGAACACCGCAAAATTTTTGACCGCAAAATGGAAAAATTGCAACGGCTGAACCTCACTTCAGTGGAGTATTCCAACCAGCTCAATTATTTGTACACCGTGCTGGATATTCCGTGGAACCAATATACGAAAGATCATTTCGATTTGGTGCAGGCTGCACGAATATTGGACGAGGAACATTTCGGACTGGAAAAAGTCAAAGAACGATTGTTGGAGTATCTGGCTGTACTGCAACTCAAAAAAGATATGAAATCGCCCATTCTGTGCTTCACGGGACCTCCGGGTGTAGGGAAAACCTCATTGGGCAGGTCTATTGCCAAAGCATTGAACAGAAAATATGTACGCATGTCGCTGGGCGGACTTTCCGACGAAGCCGAGATTCGCGGACACAGGAAAACCTACATTGGGGCAATGCCCGGCAGAATCCTGCAAAATATCCGCAAGGTCGGTTCCGCCAACCCGGTCTTCGTACTCGACGAAATAGACAAAATGGGTGCAGGAGTTCACGGGGATACTGCTTCGGCACTGCTGGAGGTGCTCGATCCCGAACAGAACAACGCCTTTTACGACAATTATCTGGAAATGGATTTCGATCTGTCGCAGGTGCTGTTTATCGCCACGGCAAACACCCTTACCTCTATCAGCCCTGCACTGCGTGACCGCATGGAAATCATTGAAGTGAACGGATATGTGCAGGAGGAAAAAATCGCCATTGCACAAAAATATCTGATACCCAAACAAATATCGGAACACGGGTTAAAAGCCGATCAAGCGGTATTCCCGACAGACACCATTGCCTGTATCATCGACCATTATACGCGAGAATCAGGCGTCAGGGAACTGGATAAAGCCATTGCATCCGTTGTGCGTCATCTTGCCAAAAAAATTGTCATGAAAGAAGATTTTTTTCAGGAACTGCACCCCGAAAACATCGGCGAAATACTCGGCGCTCCGAAATATCTCTACGATCAATGCGCGGAAAGCGATGCGGGTCTGGCTACGGCGCTTGCGTGGACTGCCGAAGGAGGCGACATCATGTTTGTGGAAAGCAGTCTTAGCCAGGGCGATGGCACACTGACACTGACGGGCAATTTGGGCGCGGTGATGAAAGAATCCGCCGTGATTGCGCTTGAATACATACGCGCTCACCATGCGTCGCTGCAACTGCCCGCCCAGATTTTCGGAAAACAAAATGTACATATCCACGTTCCGGATGGCGCTATCCCCAAAGACGGGCCTTCGGCGGGACTTGCCATGGTTGTGGCTATGGTGTCGGCATTCACCCATCGTAAAGTGCGGGGCAAAACGGCAATGACCGGCGAAATTACGCTACACGGAAAAGTGTTGCCTGTGGGCGGTATCAAAGAAAAGATACTTGCCGCAAAACGCGCCGGCATCACGGACATCTTCCTGTCCACTGCCAACTGCAAAGATGTGGAAGAAATCAAAACCCTGTATCTGAAAGGATTAAACCTGTCCTATACGGACGATATTGCCGATGTACTGCAACAGGTGCTGGAATGAGTTCAGCGAATAACAAACGGCCAGAACGCAGTTTCCGCCTGCGCGGAACATCCAGCCGGAGTGTCGGCAAAACCGTTCGGACGTGAGGTGACAGTACAGGCTTGCCGGACACATGGCTTTTCTCCCATTTACATCCCTTACAGTTCCACCACATACTGTTTCAATGAAGGGTCTTGCATAGATTTGGGTACAGAACTGCGTACAATGTCGAGAATAATGTTCAACATGGTTTTACGGACATAGCCTTTGTCCGTGATGACACTCACTTCACGCACCGCGGTCATGTTCTTGAACGGGCGCAGATTGTCCTGTTTGTCTTCGCTCAATCCCATAGCGTGCATCTCGGGAATGATGGTGATGCCCGGGTTGCAGTCCACCACGTGGAGTAATGTTTCAATGCTGCCCGACTCATATTTGACATGCGTACCCGTCGCTTTTTCCTTTTTCAACTTACACAGTCGTTCGATCTGTCCCCGCAAGCAATGTTCGTTTTCCAGCAGCCAAATATCACTGATATCCATTTTGTTGATATCAATTTCTTTTTCTTTGAAAATTTCGTCATGAGGGGACACATAGGCGTAAAACTTTTCGTAGTACAACGGATATTCCGCAAGTTCCTCACGATACAGCGGACCTGCAAGTATGCCGCCATCCAGCGTACCGGTCAGTATTTCGTTTATCATATTGCTGGTGGTGACTTCTTTCAGTACCAACTCAATGCTATTACCGGCTTCGTGTCGTTTTTGCAGCAATGCCGGCACCAGATACGATGCAACGGTAGGGATGATGCCAAGCCTGAAAACGCCTTTGACCATGTTCTGTTCATTTTCCACCAGTTCTTTGATTTGCCTGAAATGCTTCAGCGAGATGCGTATCTGACTGATGATGTGCACACCGGTAGGCGTCGGTTCTACCGGATGTTTCGACCTGTCGAAAATCTTTGCGCCAACTTCCTCCTCGAACTTCTGAATCATCATGCTCAGCGTGGGCTGGGTGACGCAACACACTTCCGCCGCTTTGGCAAAATGCCGGAAATTATCCACAGCCACAACATATTCCAACTGTTGAATGTTCATTATGATAGATATTATTGATGCAAAGATAAAAAATATCAGTTTGACCAATGCGGATAATCGGCATATTTTTGTAAAAATTTTATCATCAACCTAAATTATTTATTTAAAAAAATTGTATTATGCAAACAATCATTAATGCTCAGGTGCCTGAATTTAAATTGCAGGCTTACCGGAACGGAAACTTCGAAACCGTCGGTAGCAACGACATCAAAGGGAAATGGTCTGTTTTCTTTTTTTATCCTGCCGACTTTACTTTTGTGTGTCCCACCGAGTTGGAGGATATGGCGGAGAAATATGCTGATTTTCAGGAACTTGGAGTGGAAATATATTCCGTCAGCACCGACACGCACTTCGTGCACAAGGCATGGCATGATGCTTCGGAAACCATCCGTAAAATCAAATATCCCATGCTGGCAGACCCGACAGGCAATTTGTGCCGCGCCTTCGGTGTCCTGCTTGAAGAGGATGGTGTGGCTTATCGCGGCACGTTTCTGGTGAATCCCGAAGGAAAAATCAAAATTGCCGAGATACACGACAACGGTATCGGACGAAATGCCGCTGAATTGTTGCGCAAGGTGGAAGCCGCCCTGTTTGTGGCATCGCATCCGGCCGAAGTGTGTCCCGCCAAATGGAAGAGGGGAGATGCTACCCTGAAACCCAGCATTGACCTGGTTGGGAAAATCTGAACCGGTTCATTACACGTTTACATGAAGCAATCCGGAAAACGGGTTGCTTTTTTTTGATGTGCCTGACTGTAAATTATTGTTGAAATTTTCCGGATACACACCAAAATGCGTTAAAATTGCCGGAATGACGAAAAAGCATCATCATTCCTGTTTCATGTCGGGCAAGGAAAAAAAGAATGTAGCTCCTTGTCCGTAAATGCTTTCCACCCAAATAACGCCGCCCACTTTGGTGACGAAATCCTTGCACAAAATCAGTCCCAGCCCTGTGCCCTTTTCGTTATTGGTGCCGGGCGTGGAGTGGATGATGTCTTGCCGGAACAGTTTGGGCAAATCTTCTTCCTTAATACCCGTGCCGTTGTCCTTGACGGACACCACGTAGCAGTCGTTGTCCCGCCGCACCGACACGACGATGATGCCGTTCTGCGGGGTGTATTTAATGGCATTCCCGATGAGATTGCGCAGCACCGTATTGACGATGGCTTTGTCCGTCACTGCGGGATAATGTCCGGGAGAAGTAAATTCTATTTCGATGTTTTTTCCTAAAGCGGATGTTTTGCCTATTTCGATGTTTTGAAGGATGATGTCGTTTAGATTCAGCATTTCCGGCGTCACGACAATTCTGTTTGCTTGCACCCGCGACCATTCCAGAAGGTTGATCAGCAACTCGAATCCCTTATTGGCTGATTCGTTGATGATTTGCGCGTATTTTTTCACCTTCTCCATATCGCCGTTTTCGACTTCGGCAATCAAAAAATTGCTGAAACCCAACAATGCGTTGAAAGGATTTTTCAGATCGTGGGCAATGATGGAGAAGAGTCTGTCTTTGGTACGGTTTGATTCATCCAGGTCGCCGGCAAATTTCAGCAGTTGTTCTTCGGCGTTTTTGCGTTCCGTAACGTCGCGCACAATGATGATAAATCCTTTAGGGTTGCCGCCGGAATCGAACAGAATGGATGCGTTTTGTTCGCTCCAAAACCAGTTTGTTCCCTTTTTCAGTTTTAATTCGGCAAATACTGTAAGTTTACCGCTCAACAGTTCTTCAAAGAACCATTTGCCTTTGCTTTTGTCTTCATCTTCTATGAGGTCGATAAACTGCAACGTTGTGGCAGGTTCTTCGCGGAGCATCAGGATGGTTTTTGCGGCATTTGAGAGGTTGACGATTTTGTTGTCAAGGTCGCAAATGATGATCCCGTCGGGCGATGTGTCAAAAATGGAACGGAACAGGTATTCGTTTTCCCTGTTTCTTTCGGCGAGCACCTGACGTTCACGCAAGGCTTCAATCATTTTATTGATTGCCTCGGAAAAATCACCCGAGAAAGATACGCACTGGTCGTAGTCGCCGTTGGCGATCTCCTGTATCTGCCATGTGAGATGGCGCAATTCCGAATGCAGTTGTTTGAAAGGGTTGGCAAAAGCATTCATACGGGGAGGCTCCGTATAGAGTTTCCCCGACGCCAATTCGAGGATGAAACCATAACTGTCTCTATACTGTTCTCCCAGCGTTATCACTTCGCACGCCAAATCTTTCAGGGCTTCATCCGCTTCTTCAAGGTTGCAGACATCCAGACTTAACTTACGTTTTCCCGATAGCAACTGATTGATGATGCTCCTGAGTTGGAGAACAATGTTTTTTTCGCTATCGTTCATCTCGTTTTGCGGAAGATGAGATTAACCCACTTTTTGTTCCACCGTAAAACGACAGGTTCTTTCGCCCGTCGACCAGCAATCTACTTCTTTTACGTCAAAATTCTTGCCTGTATATACGTTAAATATACCTTCAATGAACCCTTCATCGTAGTCGCACACGGTAACGCCTTTGACGGGCAATCCGGAACAGTCCAAGTCTTCGGATACGGTCAGGATGAAGTTCAGGTTTTCGACATCCGACTTTTCTACCTTCAGCACGCCCACTTCCAAATCAACCAGTGTATCATGCAGTTGCGCGATAAATTTGTTCAACGGAAGCGACGCGTCTAACACATTTTTGCAAAACTCTCGTCCCGCTAACCGTCCCGCCTGTACCAGCAACAATTTGGTTTTTTCTTCGCCATACTCTTTTTCCAGCACAGCCCGCATCGTATATTGCATTAACCGATATACGGTGACTGACGTTCTTTGTCCTAAATTCGGACGACCTTCATCAATATCGCCCAATTGATCCCAAGAGAAATTGTAATTTTCCATAAAAATACATTTTAAAAATAGATATTCGATTTTGCAAAGATAGTTTTTTTTTGAAAACCAATCGGGTTTTTGCAAATTATTTTTCATTTTTATGACCGGAAATTTACAAAAACGGCGGATTATCGTTCTTTTATCGGTATGTAAGACTGATCGTCCAGAATATTTCTGTAAGCGGGGCGTATAATACGTTTGCTTTTGAAATTCAGTTCTTCAATGCGGTGCGCCGTCCATCCGACGATGCGTGACATGGCGAACAGCGGCGTGTATATTTCCTGAGGCAAGCCGATCATTTCGTAAACGAAGCCCGAGTAAAAATCAATGTTGGATGATACTTGCTTTTTGGTGCCTTTGAAATCGTAGAAACATTTGATGGCGCGTTCTTCCAGCAGTTCAAGGAAAGAGAATTCTTCCTGTCGTCCTTTTTCTTTTGCCAGATCGCTTGCCACTTCTTTCAGCAGTATCGCGCGCGGATCGGAAATCGTGTATACGGCGTGTCCGATGCCGTAAATCAAGCCTGTCCCGTTGTACACTTCCTTGTTGAGCATTCGAACCAGATAGGTATCTATTTCGTCCACGTTTTTCCAATCGGCGATATTTTCTTTTAGATGGTTGAACATGTCCACCACCTGTATGTTGGCGCCGCCGTGCAACGGGCCTTTCAGCGATCCGATACCTGCCGCGATGGACGAATAAGTGTCCGTTCCGGTGGAACTGGTCACACGTACGGTGAAAGTGGAGTTGTTGCCTCCGCCGTGTTCCGCCTGCAATACCAGCATCAAGTCCAGCGTGCGCGCCTCCAACGGAGTAAAGTTTCGTTTGAGCATGTACAGGAAGTTTTCGGCGATGGACATACTTTCGTGCGGATGGCGAATATGCAGCGAAAGTCCGTGCGTGCTGTGCCGGTAGATGTTGTAAGCATATGCAACGATGGCTGGGAATCTGGAAATCAATTCGATGGACTGTCGCATGAGGTTGTCGGGCGAAATGTCGTCCGGATTGGAGTCGAAATTGTACATTTCCAGTACGCTGCGTGCCAGAATGTTCATGATGTTCTGTCCTTCCAGATCAATGATATTCATCTTGGTTTTTTGCTCCAGCGGCATGTTGTCGTTGATGAGTTCCGTGAAGTTGGCGAGTTCCTCTTTGTCGGGCAGTTTGCCGGACAACATCAGGTATGCCACTTCTTCAAAACCGAAACGTTTTTCCTTTATGATCCCGTGTACGATATCCTCCACGTCGTAGCCGCGATAAAAGAGTTTGCCGGGAATCGCTTTCAGTTGTCCCTCCGGCGTGCGTTCATAGCCCACCACGTTGCCGATTTGCGTAAGCCCTACCAGTACTCCGGAACCGTCTTCGTTGCGTAATCCGCGTTTTACGTTGTATTTGACAAACAACTCGTTGTCAATTTTACAGGTTGTTTTTACCGATTCCGATAATTTGTAAATGAGATATTCCTTTTTCATGTCCGTGTATGTAAAAAAGTTATGATTTTGAGATGATATTCGCAACAGCGTCTCCGAATTGCACGGTGCCCAGCGATTTTCCTCCGGTCATGAAACGTGCAAGATCTGCTGTTGCCTCTTTATTCATAAACGTTTTTTCTATCGCTTTTGTTATCAACGACGCCGCTTTTTCCCAGCCGATGTATTCGAGCATCATCACCGACGAGAGCAGCAACGAAGAGGGATTGGCGATATTTTTTCCTGCAATGTCGGGCGCTGTGCCGTGTGTCGCTTCAAAGACGGCGTGTCCGCTTTCATAGTTGATATTGGCACCCGGCGCAATGCCTATGCCGCCCACCATAGCGGCCAACTGGTCGGAGATGTAGTCGCCGTTGAGGTTCAACGTAGCGATTACCGAATAGTCTTCGGGCTTCAACAGGGTGTTTTGCAGGAAAGCGTCGGCTATCACATCCTTGATGACGATTTTCCCGCTGTCTATTTCTTTGGCAAATTCACGTTCGATGAGGGCGTATCCCCATGTTTTAAAGCCTCCTTCGGTGAATTTCATGATATTGCCTTTATGCACCAACGTAACGCTGGGCAGGTTGTTTTTCAAAGCATATTCAACGGCAGCGCGCACCAGCCTTTCCGTGCCTTCCACAGACACCGGCTTTACGCCGAACGACGAAGTGTCCGGAAAACGCACTTTTTGCACACCCATCTCATCTGTCAGAAATTTCAGGAACTTGCGGGCTTCTGGCGTTCCCTGCTGCCATTCTATGCCGGCATAGATGTCCTCGGTGTTCTCGCGGAATATCACCATATTCACCTTTTGCGGTTCTTTCACCGGCGATGCCACGCCTTTGAACCAACGTACGGGGCGCAGGCATACGTACAGATCAAGTGTCTGGCGCAAAGCAACATTCAGCGAGCGGATGCCTCCGCCCACAGGCGTGGTGAGCGGCCCTTTGATGCTCACCATATACTCGCGAAAAGCCGCTAATGTTTCATCCGGAAGTCGGTTGCCTGTAGCGTCAAACGCTTTCTCGCCCGCAAGAAATTCTTTCCATTCGATAGCGCGTTTCCCCCCATACGCCTTTGCTACCGCATGATTCACAACTTTTTGACACACGGGCGTGATTTCCCGCCCCACGCCGTCGCCTTCAATAAACGGAATAGTGACACATTCCGGAACAACAAGCGTTTGTCCCTGTCTGATGATTTTCATACCATAATATTTAACGGCTCAAAAGTACGTTTTTTTTTATAAAATTTTCGATTCTTCGCGCTCAATACCGATTCTATACATACCTTTGTACTTTCTTTCATATCAATAATATCAATGTATGAGGTATTCGTTTCTGTTCAAAAATTTTCTCAACAGCATAGAGAAGGACGTCAGCGCCTCCTGCCGTCTTACGCTGTCCAAACCGTTGCAGGTATCCATACAGCCCAACGAGCGCTGTAACGCCCGTTGCCTGATGTGCAACTGCTGGAAGGAAAAGAACGACTACATCAACGCGGATGAAATCATCCATACGCTGAAACAGTTAAAACAATGGTTGGGCAACAACTTTTTTGTGCAGATAGCGGGCGGAGAGCCGCTTATTTTCAAAAATATTTATGATATTTTTTCTTTCTGTGCCCAAAACGGCATTATCTGCAAAATCAGTACCAACGGCATAGCCTTTACGGAAAACGTATGCGACAAAATCATACAGTCAGGGTTGTCTTTCCTGAGTGTTTCCATAGACAGCCATTTGAGCGAAATACACGACAAGTACAGAGGAGTGCCGGGTACGTTGGAACGCGCGGTGAGAGGCATCCGTTACCTCGCCGGACATGCGCACCTTACGCTGGGTGTTTCGTCGGTCATCATGAAAGAAAACGTCGGCACGCTTCCGCAGTCCGTTGACTACTTCCTTAGTTTGCCCGTCAATCGGCTGCTGATCCAGCCGATCAGAGTGTGGACGGACAATCTGCCGCCGGAACGCTGGTGCGAATACCCCTATTGGGTGAACGACCACGAGGCGATGACAAATTTTTCGCACTATTTGCTGGAAAAGAAGAAGACCGATAAACGTATTTTCAATACAGTGCGGGACATCGGGGAATGGAACGACTATTTCAGGAATCCTGCGGAAATGGTGAACCGCAACGTAAAAAAATGCAAAGTAGGATACGACCGGCTGTTCATTGACTTCAAAGGGAATATCTTTCTCGGATGCCAGAATTACAGCCCCATAGGCAACATCAAACAGGATCCTGTTCGCAAGGTGTGGTTCTCGGCGCAGGCAAAGCGAAACAGGCTGAAGATGGCCACTTGCAGGGTTCCATGCACCAGCAACTGCAACAAGGAATTAACGCTGGCGCAAAAAGCGTCCAAAGCGCTGGTACTGATGAAGTCGGGACTTTTTGACACTAAATAGTTGCCGCCTGCCGTTTTACACTATGCCTGCAAATCCCATAAACGCCATAGCAAGCAGTCCGGCGGTGATCAATGCAACGGGAATGCCCTTCATGCCTTTGGGGATGGCAACGAGCGCAAGTTGTTCGCGGATGCCCGCAAACACCACCATCGCCATCGCCAAGCCCGTGGCGGTGGCAACGGCAAACACCACGCTTTGCAACAAATTATAATCTTTCTGGATGACGAGGATGGCAACGCCCAGAATGGTACAGTTGGTGGTGATGAGCGGCAAAAAAACACCTAACGCCTGATACAGCGCCGGACTTACCTTTTTCAGGATGATTTCCACCATTTGCACCAGCGCGGCAATCACAAGGATATACGTGATGGTTTGCAAAAATTCTATGCCCAGCGGAACGAGAATATAATGCATGATGAGATAGGTGATGATCGTGGAAATGGTCATCACAAAAAGCACGGCGCCGCCCATGCCGGCAGATGTACTTATTTTTGACGACACGCCCATGAACGGACAAATGCCAAGAAATTGCGCCAACACAATATTATTGACAAATATGGCGGATATGATAATGATGATGTATTCCATGAAAATAGAGGATTATTGATTCGCTTTTTTCAGTTTATTGACCGCTGCGATGAGATAGCCCAATGCAATGAATGCGCCCGGTGCAAGCACGAAGATGAGGATTTGGACGGTTTGGGGAAGCAGTTGCAGCCCAAACACTGATCCGCTACCGAGCATCTCGCGTACCGAACCTAACAACGTCAGCGCAAAGGCAAAACCCAACCCGATGCCTGCGCCGTCAAGCAGAGAGGCAAACGCCTTGTTTTTGGCGGCAAACGCTTCGGCACGTCCCAGCACAATGCAGTTCACCACGATGAGCGGGATAAAAATACCCAACTGGTCATAAAGACTCGGTTCTCCGTTAGGACCGGGCGAATTGACATAAGCAGCCATCAGCATGTCCACCACCGTAACGAACGAAGCAATGACCACAATGTAGGCGGGGATACGCACCTTGTCGGGTATCAATCCCGCAATGAGCGATATCGCCACGTTGGAGAGCATCAGCACAAAGGTGGTGGCAAGCCCCATCCCCAATCCGTTGATGGCGGAAGTGGTGGTTGCCAACGTGGGGCACATCCCCAATACCAGCACAAAGACAGGGTTTTCCTTCATCAACCCCTTACTGAAATTTTCTCGGTGAGTCATAATTCTTTTCGATTTCCAACCGCAAATATACAGGATTTTTTCAAAATTAGTTGTATCGTTCAAAAAATCATTGTTGTTTTACGATTTAACCCGACTTGGGAAGAATTACCGCGTAAATGTGACATTATGTGTTCTGAATCTTGGAAGATTGGAGAATATTCCGCGAGAGTATCATAAATTACTGTGTGACAGCATAGAGCAGAAATTGAAGGAGTTGGCGCCACGCTGAGCAAAGATGCACCGGCGGACATATTCAAAAACGGTATCAAACCATCGTCGATTTTGAGCAGGCCAACGCCGACCTTGGAGAGGCGGCGGAAGTGGCGGGGACGGCATCGCGGGCTTTCGGCATGGAAGCGACGAAGATGTCGCGCGTTGTATCCGTGATGGCGGTGGGAGCCAACAAAAGTGCGCTTGATTTTTAATCATTATTTTCAATTTTCAATCACCTTAAATTCCATCCGTCTGTTTTTGGCGCGGTTTTCTTTGGTGTCATTGGGGGCGATAGGCTCCATTTCGGCTTTGCTGACCGCTTGTATGCGCGAGGCGGCGATGCCTTGCGACACAAGGTATTTTTTCACGGTTTCTGCCCGGCGCAAGCCCACTTGACGGTTGGCTTCTGGCGTTCCGGAGTTATCCGTATGTCCTTCGCAAATCACGCTCAGGTTCAGGTATTTTTTCAGCAGGACGATTTTGGCGTCCAATTGCGCTTTGTGCATTGCGGAGAGGGCGGTGGAGTTGACCGCGTAGCCGGACACCTGTACGTTGTCCACCATCTCCAGCGTTTGTGAGATAGTGGCGATGGCTTGCGTGTATTCCGATCCGTCCGTCTGCGACGC
>JAISWR010000048.1 GCA_031270985.1 Bacteroidales bacterium
CCTCACGGGCGCGGAAGGCTGCACGCTCACGGTATTCACAACAACAGGCAGCATCGTCCACACCCAAAAAGTGACCGGCACAGATGAAACCATCCATCTGGAACGCCTACCGGCAGGTCTGTACCTGTTCCGATTAGAAAAAGACGGCAAAACGAAAACGCTTAAAGCAGTGAATAGAGAATAGAGAATAGTGAATAATGTAGGGGCAATCCTGTGTGGTTGCCCTGCTGAAAATAATGATTGTAATTTGTTTTAACTCGTAATTCGTAACCGGCGCAAACATCAGTAGGGGCGAAAAATTTTTAGCCCTTAAGTTTTCGCCCTTACGTTTTCGCCCCTACATACAGGCGACGATAAGCCCGATTTTGTTGTTTTGGACACAATCCGACAACAGCCCGAAAGTGTCTTGCAGCAGTAAAGCTGTTACAAGCCTCACAGCATCAGCGTGTATCTACCGTTGGCCGGTATACTGTTATTTCGTTGCGGTGGCGGCTTCTGCGGCGACAGCGGCAGCTCTGGTGGCGCGTACGGAAACAACAGGCGTTTCTTTCGCCGTAACGATTTGGTATTTACCGGCGGTGATTTCTGCCGCGCGGATAGATTTGCCCACACCCAATTCGGTGATGTCCACCGTGATTTCTGCGGGAATATCTTCCGGCAGTCCTTTTACGGCGATTTTCCTGCGATCCAACACCAATTTACCGCCTTCGCGTACGCCAATGGATGATCCCGTAATTTTAACGGGAAGTTCCACAGTTATCGGTTTGTTCTCCGGAATTTCGTAAAAATCTACATGTAACAGTTTGTCGGTTACCGGATGAAATTGCGTTTCCTTAATCATTGCCCGATGCTGAGCACCTTCTATGTCAAGATGAACAATAAATACCGTCGGGGTGTAGATTAAATCGCGAAAATCGCGCTCAGCCGCGTAAAGGTTGATATTACCTTTGCCGCCGTACAGGACGCACGGGACGGATTCCGCCCCCCTGAGCGTTTTTGATGATTTCTTTCCGGTCTCTTTACGTAAAGAGGCTTTCAATGCAAATGATTCCATTTTTATCGTTTTTTTGAGGCGGCAAAAATAAGAAAAATGTTCTTACGAACAAAATAACTTCCATAAAAAAGGGCTAAATCTTTTTTTGAGGTGCTATGATTATTAACCACAGAGATCACAGAGGGCACAGAGGAAAAATAAACTCTGTGTTCTCCGTGTCCTCTGTGGTAAAAAAACGATGATTATTAACCACAGAGATCACAGAGGGCACAGAGGAAAAATAAACTCTGTGTTCTCCGTGTCCTCTGTGGTAAAAAAAAGATGATTATTAGTGGTTCCCTGTATCTTGAGAACGTTTGAAGACTTTTCATATTTGCCTAATCGGGAAATTTCACGCGATTCATTGCCAATGCGCTAATCATCCAGTTCGGTAACGGTTTATGCGGGTCGCGCTTTTCGAGATTCAGATACCAGCCCCATTTTTTGACCAGCGGTATCTTTTTGGTTTCCACAAACTCTATCAGTGTTCCGTCGGGATCTTCGAGATAGCTCCAGTTTCCTGCCGCGTCGCCCATTTTGAAAGCGTTGTCGCTTTCCACCGTGAACGGGAAACCGGCTGCGGCACATTCCGCTTTCAGCGTTTCCATGCCGTAAATGTCGAAGCACAGGTGAATGAACCCGATATCGCCCCAGTAGCGACCGGCAAAAATCTTTTCCGGCACGTCGTCAAGCAGTTGCACCAGTTCTATTCTGCTGTTGCCCAGCAATGCCGCCATACTGCCGTATCGCGTTTCCGCATGGGTGAGCAATATCCGGCGAAATCTTCGGTTGCCGCCCTTCAATAGGGATAAATCGGGGAAAACGCCTGTTTCATCGTATATCACAGTGTTGTAGCCCAGCACATCACTGTACAGTTTGCGCGATCGCTCTATGTCGCTCACGCCGATGATGCATCCGTAAACGCCTCCTGTGGCACAGTTTTTCCGGCGTTTGAACCAATCCTTTGCCTCTACTATCTGCAATTTGTTTCCATACAGGTCTTCCATAAAAAAGAACGGCAACAGCAACGGGTCTTGCTGTATTTCTCCGATGATTTTACCGCCTCTGTCGCTAATAGACCAGTATGCCTCTTGAATATCTCTGGCTTTGATTTTGGCCACACAGATGCCCAGATCGCCTATGGAAATTTCCTCCTTGGGCGGTTGCGGCGTTCTGTCCGTAAATTGCCATATTTCATAGCAACTGCCGCCTTGAATGTTCGCTGCCAACACCGCATGTTTTTTGTGCGGATTACCCCCCATGTACGGAGCCATATAAGTGGCCACATTGTTGTCGTCAAACACTTTGATGTCCGCCCCCAATACCCTGCCGTACCATTGGAAACCCTTTACCGCGTCGCTTACGCCGACGCCTATCTGCTGAATCCCGTAAATTATTTTCTCCATTGGTCGAAATTGTGATTTTCGGATGCAAATGTACAAAGCCTTGCGCGTTAAATCAAAAAAATACCTACTTTTGTAGCTGTATTGAGGGGATAAGAATGACTGTAACCGTGTGAAAATGGATTTTTTGAAAAAGTATTTTAAAGGGGATTTGGGGATTTGGGCAATTCTTTTCATGCTTTGCGTGTTTTCGCTGTTGGTAGTGTACAGCGCTACAGGCGCGTTGGCTTACAGATTTGCCGGAGGAAACACGGCGTACTATATTTTGAGGCATGGCATTTTGTTGTGTGGCGGGTTGGGCGTAGCATATTTCTTCCACAAGATATCTTACAGATATTATGCCGGACTGTCCAAATTGTTGATTGTGGTGGCGCCCGTTCTGTTGGTGGTCACGCTTTTGTTTGGTGTTGACGAAAACGAGGCTACACGCCGTATTTCATTGTTTGGCATTACATTTCAGACTTCCGATTTTGCAAAACTTGCGCTCATCATGTTTTTGGCGCGTTGGTTGGCAGTCAATCAAGAGCGTGTTTTTGATTTCAGGAAAAAAGTATTTCCCGTATTTTTGCTCATATCTGTGGTGTGCGCGCTTATTTTGCCTGCCAATTTCAGTACTGCTGCGCTGTTGTTTGTTATCAGCATGGCATTACTTTTTGTAGGAAGGGTGGCGTTCAAACACATACTGATGCTGGCGGGAATAGCAATTGTTACCATATCGCTTACCGTAGGCGGCATCTACGGTTTACACAAAGCGGGAGCGTTTGACGCCAATCGTCACTTGCCCACCAAGCGGGTCATTACATGGGTGGGGCGACTAAGCTCTTTTTTCGGCGAAGACGGTGAAACGGAGAAAGACAGCTATCAGGCGGATCAGGCAAAAATCGCGGTAGGCACCGTCGGATTGTTGGGCAAGGGACCCGGCAACAGCATCCAACGGAATTTTTTGCCGCACCCGTATTCCGATTTTGTGTTTGCCATCATCATTGAGGAATGGGGAGACGTCATTGCAACTGTCGTGCTGGCGCTTTATCTTGCGTTGCTTTTCCGGACAGTGCAGATTGTGCGGAAATGCGAACGAACGTTCCCCGCTTTTTTGGCAACAGGGCTTTCGTTTTCCATCGTGTTCCAGGCAATGCTCAACATGATGGTGGCTGTAGGCTTGTTTCCCATCACCGGACAGCCGCTACCGATGATTAGCATGGGAGGAACGTCCATTCTTGCCACAGGCGTGGCATTCGGCATTATACTCGGCATCAGCCGTGAAATCAACGAACAGGAAGAAAAATCCGCCCGTAAGATTGCGGCAGTGCAACCGGTAGGGCACAGCAACACATCTGCCGAAAAAACTATTAATACATCAAAACCAACAACATGAACGATTCCGAAATCCGGACGGGCAAAAAGAGCCTCCGTTACGTCATCATCAGCGGAGGCGGTACGGGCGGACATCTCTTTCCGGCTATTGCCATCGCCAATGCCATTGCCGCGCAGCACCCGACGGCACATGTCCTTTTTGTGGGCGCTCGGGGACGAATGGAAATGGAAAAGGTACCCGAAGCGGGATACAGAATCATCGGACTGCCGGTACGGGGTTTTGACCGGAAACAGCCGTTGAAAAATTTCAAGGTGCTTTGGCTGTTGGTCAAAAGTTTGTTCATCGCCCTCAAGATAGTGCGCCGTATTCGTCCGGATGTAGTCATCGGCGTAGGCGGATATGCCAGCGCCCCAGTGCTGTATGCGGCAGAAATGTGCCATATCCCCACCATCATACAGGAACAGAACTCGTATGCAGGCGTCACCAACAGGATTTTGGCAAAACGGGTCAATAAAATTTGTGTGGCTTATGAGGGCATGGAAAAATATTTTCCTGCGGGAAAAATTGTGGTTACAGGCAATCCCGTGAGGAGTAACTTTATGGAAAGCATCATGCGCCACCAAACGATGGTGTTTTTCGATTTTGCACACGATCGCCCCACCATTCTTGTATTGGGCGGAAGTCTTGGCGCGCGTACCATCAATCGGAGCGTGTTAGCTTCTCTGGACACACTCCCCGAGAATATTAACCTGATATGGCAAACCGGATCGGAATATGAAGAACGCTCACATCAGGCAGTATATGACAAAAAACTGCAAGACCGCGTAAAGGTGTTCCGTTTCATCAACCGCATGGAATTGGCATTTGCCGCTGCCGACTTGGTGATTTCCCGCGCAGGCGCAAGTACCATCTCGGAGTTGTGCATCATCGGCAAACCGTGTATCCTTGTGCCGTCGCCCAATGTGGCGGAGGACCATCAGACCAAAAACGCGCAAATGCTGGCAAAGAAGAATGCCGCCATCATGATACCGGACAGCAAAGCAACGGAAAAACTGATGCCCACCGCTATTACTGTCGTACAAAACCCGGAAATGCTGGAACCGCTATCGGAAAATATCCGCAAACTCGCTCGTTTCAACGCCGCACAAACTATTGCAAACATCGCAACAACACTCGGACTCGGACGGAATTGAGAAATTTCCCAAATTTCTGTTTTCGCCGGAAAATGCTAACTTTGCATGACGAAAGAAATATGCAGACCGTGGAATATGACATAAGGGTAAACGGGGCGCGATTGCATGTGCAACGGTGGACGGGCGGCACGGGGCGTACGGATACCGTGCTGGTTGTGGCGCACGGGATAGGCGAACACAGCGGCTATTACGCATCGTGGGCGGAGATGTTTGCCATGCATGGCGTTGTCGTGGTGCTGTTCGACTGGCGGGGGCACGGACTGTCGTCGGGAAAACGGGGACACGCTTCGCTGCAAACGCTCAAAAGCGACCTCCGCGCCGTCATCCGGCAAACGCGGGAGGAGTATGTCGGTGCATCGGTGATGCTGTACGGACACAGTATGGGAGGAAGCGTTGCGCTCAGTTACGCTGTGGAGGGCAATACGCTGACCGACGGGATTATTGCCGCTTCGCCATGGATAGAACTGCTGCATCCTCCTGCCCGCCCGCTGACAGCGCTGATAAAAGTAATGGCGCATACGATGCCTTCGCTCACGGTGCGCACAGGCATCAAAACGGAACAACTGACACGCCGCAATACGGAAAAAAGCACGAAAACAGACCCGCTGATGCACAAAAAAATATCCGTCAAGCTGTTCGACGACTTGTGGAATGCCGGCAGGATGCTGATGCACGGACAAAACCGTCCGGACGTTCCGCTACTGCTGATGTTCGGGAGCGAGGACAGGATTGTTTCCCGATCCTCAGGAAAGGCATTCGCCGAACGCGTGAACGCCGAATACCGCTTGTGGGAAAACATGGGACACGATCTGCATATTGATGCCGGAAATACGGACGTCTTCCAGTATGTTTTACATTGGATACAGTGTCATGGAAACATTCAGAACCCTTGTTAATCCCGCCGTTTCCCCCTGCAGGATCGGTTATGCGGCGTCGCTCATGGCGCTGGGTTCGTGCTTCGCCGAAAGCATCGGAAAACAATTGCTGCAACTCAAGTTCAACGTGCTGACAAACCCGCACGGCATCGTTTTTCATCCGCTGCCATTAGCGCGCCAGATGGCGCGGATGATGACGGGAGAGCCTTATACGGCGGACGAACTGACGTACTGTAACGGCTTGTGGGGCAGTTTCGACCATCACGGGCGTTTTTCACATCCCGACGCCGGCGTGTGCCTCAACCGTATCAATGCGGAACTGCGACAGGGATGCAGCCGTTTGACCGAAGCGGAATGGATATTCGTCACTTTCGGGACAGCCTGGGCTTACCGCCTGAAAGACAGCGGAAAATTTGTCGCCAACTGCCATCATTATCCGGCGTCGCACTTCGAGCGCATCCGGACGAACGCGGAGGAAATCGGCGTATGTTGGGAAACGACCCTCGCCGCGCTTCGCCGCATCAATCCACGGGTACGGGTAGTGTTTACGGTAAGCCCCGTCCGCCACACAGGCGACGCGCACGAAAACCAACTCGGCAAATCCGCGCTCCTGCTTGCCGTTGACCGCATAGTGCATACGATGCCGGAATACGCCACATATTTCCCGGCATACGAGATCATGCTGGACGACTTGCGCGACTACCGCTTTTACAGCGAAGACATGGCGCACCCCAGCGGACAGGCTATCCGCTATATCTGGAAAAAATTTTGCGACACCTTTCTGAGCGATGAAACTCGGGCAATAACCGATGAGGTGGAAAGCGTCGTGAAAGCGGCTGCCCACAGACCTGTCCACATGAACGAAACCACTGCCGTCTTCGCTTCGGAGCTGTGCCGTAAAATAAACCGCCTGCAACAGCGTTTCCCGAATATGGATTTCACTGGTGAAATCCATGCTCTGGAACAAATCCTTTCCGCCGTTAGAAATTACGCCGAATCACAAAATCATGGCACACCCCCCGCGGAAAGTTGAAATAGACCCCAGTTCGGGGTTTTGCTACGGAGTGGTACGCGCCATTCGCATGGCAGAAGACGAGCTAAAAAAAGGCGTCCTGTACAGTCTGGGCGATATTGTACACAACGAGCGGGAAGTAGCGCGTCTCAACGGTTCAGGCATGCGTACCGTTAACCGGGAAGAATTTGAGCAGTTGCACGGCGTAAAGGCGCTCATCAGGGCACACGGCGAACCGCCCGCTACTTACTGGACGGCTGAGAAAAACGACATTATCATTGCCGACGCCACCTGTCCGGTAGTGCTGAACCTGCAAAAAAAGGTACATCAAGCGTATATCCGCTCCCAGCAGGACGGAGGACAGGTGGTGATTTACGGCAAACCCGGCCATGCCGAAGTGAACGGTTTGGTAGGGCAAACGGAAGACGCCGCAGTGGTGATTGCCTCCGAAGAGGAAACGGGCAAAATAGATGTGTTGCGCCCGATATATCTGTTTGCACAAACCACGATGACCATAGCGGGCTTGCAGCGCATCAGGGAAGCCATAGAAAAAGAACGGACTTTACAGGGAAGCAACGCCCCCTTTGAGGTGAATGACACCGTTTGTCGGCAGGTGTCGAACAGGGAAACCAATCTGACGCTGTTCGCCCGCCTGCACGAGGTGGTGGTGTTTGTGTGCGGCAGCAAAAGCTCCAACGGGAAAGCGCTGTACGAAGTCTGCCTGAGCGCCAACCCCAACAGCTTCATGATTGCCGGCGCGACAGACCTGCGTAAAGAATGGTTCAACGGCGCAGACACTGTCGGCGTATGCGGCGCCACCTCAACACCCCGCTGGCTGATGGAGGAAGTGGCGGAAAAGATAAAGAGACTGGAATGAAACGATACTTTTTGCTTTTACTGGGAGAACAACCGGATAATATCATTCCCGTTTGCCAGCAACAATAACGCAATGAGGATAAACATCCCCACTATCTGGGCTTTTTCCAGAAACTTGTCGCCCGGCTTATGCCGCGAAATGATTTCCACCAGCAGGAACAGCACATGTCCACCGTCAAGCGCAGGGATAGGCAGGATATTCATAAAGGCGAGGATGATGGACAGAAATGCGGTGAGTTCCCAAAATGATGCCCAATCCCATTCAGGCGGGAAGATATTTCCGATAGCGATAAAACCGCCCAATTGCTTCACGCCCGCTTTGCTGAAAAGCAATCCGAGACTTTTCACATAAGTGGTGAGTTTGTCCACTCCATAGCGGATTCCGGCGGGAAACGATTCCCAAAAGCCGTAAGTAATATGGTTGGCATTCAGCACCTTTTCTCCTTTCTGCGCGGTGATACCGATAATGCTGTCTTGTGTGACGGCAACCGGCAACGTCTGTTCCGCGCCATTGCGTTCGATAGTCACCTGAATGGTTTGTCCCGCATATTTCCGTATTTCGCGGTAAGTCAACTCAAGCCACGGCACAGGTGTTTCGTCAATTGCCACAATGCGGTCGCCATGCTGCAAGCCGGCTTTTTCTGCCGGCAAACCGGAAGATGTACTTTCAATCACCCATGGATAATTGAGGGATGCAAATCCTTTTCCGCCCGAGGCCACATAGCGGTCGGCAAAATCGTCGGGCAAAGCAATGTCCGTCTGCTGTCCGTCGCGTTCAACGGTGACGGTACGCGCTTTATCGATGATGATAGCATTGAACGCATCGGGTATCATCTGGTAGGTTACTCCGTCTACGGCGATAATTTTGTCTCCGTTGCGGAATCCGTTGTTCAGCGCCGTCTCGCAAAACGTATAGCCATAAACGGCGTTTTGCATGGGCACATAGGCTATTCCCCACACATATATGATCATGGAATAGATGAAAAGCGCCAGCACAAAATTGACCACCACGCCCGCCATCATAATCAGCAGCCGTTGCCATGCCGGTTTGGAACGAAACTCCCACGGTTGCGGCGGTTGTTTCAACTGTTCGGTGTCCATAGACTCATCAATCATCCCCGATATTTTGACATAACCGCCCAGCGGCAGCCAGCCGACGCCATATTCCGTTTCGCCTTTTTTGACTTTAAAAAGGGAAAACCACGGATCAAAAAACAGGTAGAATTTTTCGACACGGGTGCGGAACAGTTTGGCAAAGAAAAAATGTCCCATTTCGTGGGCAATGATTAAGATGGAGAGGCTGAGAATAAATTGTGCTGCTTTGATAAGTATTTCCATTTGAATTGATTTTAGACTATATTTT
The DNA here is from genome assembly GCA_031270985.1 of Bacteroidales bacterium. GTDB lineage: Bacteria > Bacteroidota > Bacteroidia > Bacteroidales > UBA4181 > JAIRLS01. Next base: position 9,071 of record JAISWR010000048.1, read on the forward strand.
GAGATATGCGATGGTTTCGCGATGCGTTTCGAGCAGGTCGTCGAGCGTGGGATGAGCCGTGTACGGTATCCGGTCAACGGCTGTTTCTATCATGCGGGCAATGTCGGTATATGCTGTTTTCCCGTTCAGGAATGCCGCTACCGCAACTTCGTTGGCGGCGTTCATCACGCAAGGACAGTTGCCGCCTTTTTCCAGTACGCGATAGGCCAGCAAAAGCAACGGGAAACGTTCGAAATCCGGCTTTTCGAAAGTTAATGAGGCATATTGTGCGAAATCCGGACGCGGGAAGTCTGAGGGCAAACGATGAGGATATGCCAGCGCATAGCGAATAGGGGCTTTCATATCAGGAATGCCCATCTGCGCCTTTACCGATCCGTCAATAAACTGTACCATAGAGTGGACGACGGATTGCGGATGCACCACCACTTCGATGCGAGATGCGGGGACGCCGAACAACCAGTGCGCTTCTATCACCTCCATGCCTTTGTTGAGCAGGGTGGCGGAGTTCACCGTGATGATGTCACCCATGTGCCACGAAGGATGTTGCAAGGCGTCTTCCTTAGTCACCCGCGTGAGTTCTTCCGCCGTTTTGGTGCGGAACGGGCCTCCGGATGCCGTGAGGATCAACTTTTCTACGCTTTGCAGGGATTCTCCCGCAAGACACTGGAAAATTGCCGAATGTTCGGAATCCACAGGCAACAACGGCGCATTGTGCTTTTCCGACAGCGCAGTCACCAATTCGCCTGCTGCCACAAGCGTTTCCTTGTTTGCCAACGCAACGGGCTTGCCGGCTTCGATGGCTTTAACGGTAGGCAGTAACCCGCTAATGCCGGTCTGTGCGTTCATCACCATATCCACAGACGGCATTGCAGCTGTCTGTGCGATGGCATCGTATCCCGCAAACACTTTAATGGGATGGTTTGCCAGCGCTTCTTTCAGGCGGGCATAGTGCGTCTTGTCGCCAATCACTGCCGAATTGGGTTGAAATCGGATGGCTTGCCGGATGAGATCGTCCACCCGACGGTGCGCCGCAAGCATTTCTACCTCGAACATATCGGGATGTGCCGCTATTACGTCCAGCGTTTGCGTCCCGATGGAACCGGTAGAGCCGAGTACTGCGATGCGTTTTTTCATACTCAAAACACGATATAATCTTCGGGATTTACTGGCTTCCCGTTGTTCCATATTTCCAGATGCAGGTGCGGACCGGTAGTTAATTCTCCCGAATTGCCGATGATGGCAATAGCGTCGCCCGCTTTCACTCTGTCGCCTACGGATTTCAGCAAACTTGCATTGTGCTTGTAGATGGATAACAGATTGGAGGCATGTTGCACTTCTATCACATAGCCTGTTTCTACCGTCCACACCGACATGATGACCGTCCCGTCGAGAATGCTTTTCACCACCTCGTTGGGATGAGCCGCAAGGTCGGTGCCGAAATGGTTGCTTTTTATATTGAACTTGCCGGTGACGATTCCTTCAACGGGTTTGAAAAAATGCGTTTTCAGGATAGAAGTTTCCTCCTGAAAATCTGATGGATGCGTCATAAAATTAAACTGCTCCTCTTCCTCTACACGGAGGCGCAATAACGAATCTTCCTCCGATCGGGTGAAAGTGATGTGCGTGTAACCGGAAGAAACATCGGCGTCGGGAATAGTCATTTCCGGTTCGCGTCCCAGCACAATGGCATTAACGGTACGGAAATAGCTGTCGCGTATTTGCATCTCATATTCCAGCGAATCCAGACGCAATAAATTTTCCATCAGTTGATTGCGCATGGCTTGGGTAGGGTATCCGGGCACCCACTCGCGCATGGGCGTGAACATGACCAGCGCAATGGAACCCGCCACTAACAGGATAAACACAGTACCTATGGTGGACAATACATTGATAAGCGTAAACCGGACATGCCAAACCTCTTCAAAATTGTTGTCATTGAAAAAAACCAACCGGTAAGTATGTTTTAACTTACGGAAAAACTTGCGGCGCTTATTTTTAAGTTGCTTGGGCATGATGTACGATATAAAACGGCAAATTTACATGAAATATTTCACACTTCGTTAAAATTTTTGCGGGATGTGATATACCGAAATGTCTCTTATTTCGATGCATGGATACCATGCGGTGTCCTGCACGTTTTTGCCGTAGTGCAGCCAGTTTCCTTTGAGATGGGTGAACTCGTTACCGGGGAGCAACGTTTTTTCGACGGTATATTTGCGTGTCAGACCGTCTTTGCGGAGGGCAATTGCGGACAATGTGTCGCATACGCCGATATTTGTCGTGTCGGAACGCCACCAGTAGAGCATGATGCCTGGGTCAAAAGAACTGTCGTGCGGATATACCCGTATGGTGGCGCGAATCACATATTTGCCTGCTCCTTTCAGCAGAATGCTCACGGGGACGGAATCAAGCGTTCCGCAGATTTGCCTGTCCGTGCGTTCGTGCCACAGTTCCGACGGCGGGTCAAGTTCGTCCGAAATCGCTTTTTCCATTTCGCTGAGTCGCGCAATCACTTCGTCGTGTATGTCACGGTATTTTTGCGGATGCATGCCGTACCACGACAATGTGCTGTCAAACTGCGCCCAGCTGTATCCGTGTTGTTCCACGATGTGCCGGTTGTAGGGGATACTGTCCTGCCACAGCGCATTGGTTACGTCTTCGGCGGTAAAATACGCTCCGGACAGGTAAATGTGTATTAGGATGTCCGTAAAATCGTCCTGAGGTATTCTCTTGTTGCACGATACCGTCAGCAACAGGCATAACCCGACTAAAAAACGGCGAGTAGCGCGTATCATCGGACAAATGTTTTCATGCGATAAAATTGTCGCTGATGGACTGATGGGCGTACACCTTGCGGATGACGTTGGCAAAGGTATCGGCTACCGAGAGCACCTTGATTTTGGGATGCGGCACTATCAGGGGAATCGTGTCGGTAACTACCATTTCGGTGATCTTTGACTTTTTCAGGCGGTCGTATGCAGGCCCCGACAATACGGGGTGAGTGGATATTACCCGCACCGAATTGGCGCCCATCCCGTACATCAAATCGGCTGCTTTAGTGACTGTTCCTGCGGTGTCCACCATATCGTCCACAATCACCACGTCTTTGTTTTCCACCTCTCCGATTACCCTCATCTCGCTTATTTCGTTGGCTTTTTTGCGCAGTTTGTAGCAAATCACCATTTCCACGTTCAAAAAGCGGGAATAGGCATTGGCGCGTTTAGTGCCTCCCACGTCGGGCGCGGCGATCACCATGTTTTCCAGATTCAGATTTTTCAGATAGGGGACAAAAATGGACGAAGCATGAAGATGATCTACCGGCACATCGAAAAATCCCTGAATGGGGTCGGCATGAAGATCCATCGCCATCATACGGTCAACTCCTGCGGCACACAGCAGATTGGCAACCAATTTGGCGCCTATGGCGCAACGCGGACGGTCTTTGCGATCCTGCCGCGCATATCCGAAATACGGAATCACTGCCACCACTTTGTCCGCCGACGCTCTTTTGGCGGCGTCAATCATCAGCAGCAACTCAAACAAGTGTTCGGCGGGCGGAAAAGTAGCCTGAATGATGAACACGGTTGCTCCTCTAACCGACTCGTCAAAAGCCGGTTGAAACTCTCCGTCGCTGAACCGCAAAATAGGGCATTGCCCTAAATCCGTACCAAGACTCTTCGCTATCTTGTCGGAAAGTTCTTGCGATGCGGAACCCGTAAATATCTTTAAGGGACTGTCATTTAGCATATTGTTCGGTGATGAATGTTAAACTTTCAATGCTGCAAAAATAATCATGTTCTGCGGTATCTGCAAAATAAATCTTGCATGGTTAAGAAATATATGCCATATTGGAACAGTTGGTGACAGCGCTTCCATTCGCCCGCCCACCAATACCGCCAGCACTGGCATTCGGTGTTGTTCCGAAAATTCCCCCTTTTATTTTCAAATTCTTGATGGTCGCTCCCTCGATCCGTCCGAATACACTCATACCAAATATTAGTGTTTGTCCGTCAGTCGTTTATCAATACTTCAACAGAATGGTTATCGCCGTCAAAACCCTCATAAAGAAAGTATCATTGCTGCCCTGTTCTCCTCCAATAACAGTTCCCTACAATGTGCCATACAAAATAAACGTGGGCACAAACCGTATCTTATGATTTGTGTGGGAACAGATGAATAATGATTTTGTTTTCTTCATAAAAAGTTTTTATCTTTGTATGAAAATAACAGACATTCATGTAACAGACATTCATGCGATGACAGCACATCATCACGGCCATCACGGTCACCATCACGACAATGCCGCCAAAAACATTGCCGTTGCATTTTTTTTGAATCTGGGTTTTTGCCTCATCGAACTGGTCGGCGGAATCATTACCAACAGCATTGCCATCCTGTCGGATGC
>JAISWR010000069.1 GCA_031270985.1 Bacteroidales bacterium
CCGTATGCTTCAGCTTACGGACAAGCAATCACGGGCGCTGTCTAACACGCAAAGTCCCGCAGGGACGACACTTTATTAACCGTATGCTTAAGCTTAAGGACGAGCAATCACAGGCGCTGTCTAACACGCAAAGTCCCGCAGGGACGACACTTTATTAACCGTATGCTTCAGCTTACGGACAAGCAATCACGGGCGCTGTCTAACAGGCAAAGTCCCGCAGGGACGATACTTTATTAACTGTATGCTTCAGCTTACGGACGAGCAATCACATCAACGACTAAGTCCCGCAGGGACGACACTTTATTCACCGTATGCTTTAGCTTACCGTTGGTTAGTATGTAATTATACGGTTTGATGCAAATTCGAGGAGGCGCAACATTTTTGCTTGCTTTTGCAACATTTCTTTCAGTCGAACCTGTCTAAACCCCGTACTTTTGCCCTCACAAATTTTAATTTTTTACCAATTTAATTTTATCAATCTAATTTTTTATCTAATGAAAGAAGACAGTTTAATCTTTGCAGCAAATATGACTTTTGCGCAGACAAACCCAGTCAGCGGCGGACAACCGAACAGCAACAGCATCGGTTATTATGACTGGGGATACGACAATGTTGGAAATTCCGTGAACTTTTTCATAAAAAGAGGTGTTATTGATACATCAGGCTTCATTGATTTACAGAAACAAATTTAAAACCAAACATCATGAAGAAAAAGAGAACAAATGAAAATCTTCGACGGGTATGTACGGCGTTGTTATGCCTGTGTACAGGCTGGAGCGTATTTGCGCAAGACGCACGGAACATCGGCGGCGTTATTGTGGATGAACACAATGAAACCGTCGTTGGCGCTACCGTGCTGGTGAAAGGCAGCATGACCGGTACGATTTCCAAATTTGACGGGACATTTACGCTTGAAGTGCCGGAAAACGCAACGCTGGTGGTGAGCTACGTGGGTTATATCACACAGGAGATTCCTGTCAGTGGCGTATCCGATTTGCGCATTGTGCTGAAAGAAAATGCACAGGTGTTGGACGATCTGGTGGTGATCGGCTATGGCTCCGTGAAGAAGGACGACCTCACCGGATCGGTGACCGCCATCGGCGAAAAGGATTTCCGCAAGGGAACAACTGCTACGCCTGCAGAATTGATCTCCGGAAAAGTGGCGGGCGTACAGATTATTTCCAACGGCGGACAAGCCGGTGCAGGCAGCCGCATCCGCATCAGAGGCGGGGCGTCGCTCAATGCCGGCAACGACCCGCTGATAGTGATTGATGGCGTACCGGTGGACAACGGCGACATATTGGGTGCAAGCAATTCGCTGAACGTAAGCAATCCGTTGAGCACCATCAACCCCAACGACATTGAATCCATGAACATCCTTAAGGACGCTTCGGCGACGGCTATCTACGGGTCAAGGGCTTCCAACGGGGTGATTCTGATCACCACCAAAAAAGGCGTCAAAGGACAGACATTGCGCGTGGCCGCCTCGTCGCAAAACTCGGTGGCTATCGTAGCACAGAGAATAGACGTGATGTCGGCGGACGAATTTAGGGAAGCGGTGCGCTCCAATCCCTTTACCGACCAACGCTACATCGACATGCTGGGAACGGCGAATACGGACTGGCAAAAAGAGATTTTCCGCGCCGCCTTCACTACGGACAACAACCTGAACGTGAGCGGTAGCGTAAAAAACCTCCCCTTTCGCGTCTCTGCAGGAGTCATCTCCCAAGACGGCATTCTGAAAACAGACAACATGAAACGCACAACGGCAAGCATCAATATCTCCCCCTCGCTGTGGGACAACCACCTGAACATAAGCCTCAACCTGAAAGGCAGTTTCTCACACATACAGTTCGGCAACAAGGACGCCATAGGGGCGGCGTTGCGGATGGATCCCACGAAACCCGTCACAGCAGACGGTTTTGACAATTTCAACGGCTTTTGGACATGGATGGACGGCAACACAGGCAATCCCAACGCGCTGGCAAGCAAAAACCCCGTAGCCTTACTGAGAGGTAAAAACGACAAAGCGGACATACTCCGCAGCATCGGCAACGTACAATTCGACTACAAAATGCACTTCCTGCCCGAACTGCGCGCCAACCTGAATCTGGGATATGACGTCTCCGAAGGGGACGGGAAAATAGCCGTGCAGCCGTGGTCTTCCGACAAGTACATACAGGGCGGGGAACGCTCCAAATACCAGCAAAACAAACAAAATCTGTTGCTGGAATTTTATCTGAATTATCTCGCCGCGATCGCTACCGATCACCGGCTGGAAGTGATGGCAGGTTATACCTATCAGGACCGGCAAACGACAAAGCACGAATATGCCATCACTGATTTCTCGGGCAGCAACGAGGTGATCGCGGCGCCCGCTTTTCCGAAATTCACGATGCAAAATACGCTGGTGTCTTTCTACGGGCGCATCAACTACAACATGAAGGAACGCTATCTGCTCACCGCCACACTTCGCCGTGACGGCTCTTCGCGTTTCGGAGCGGACAACCGGTGGGGGCTGTTTCCGTCAATAGCGTTGGCATGGCGCATCAGCGAAGAAAATTTCGCAAAGAGTTTTGAAAACCTCTCCAGCCTTAAACTCCGCGTGGGATACGGCGTGACGGGGCAACAGGACGGCATCGGCGACTATGACCACATCGCCCGCTATGACTACAGCGACCCTACGGCGCAAGTGCAGTTCGGAAACAATTTTTACCAGTTGTGGCGTCCGGCAGGATACGCACCCGACCGGAAATGGGAACAAACCGCTACCACCAACGCAGGACTTGACTGGGGATTCGCCGGCAACCGCATCTCCGGTAGCGTGGATTACTACTACAAGCACACCACCGACCTGCTGAACGAAGTACCCCTCCCGATGGGCAGCAATTTTACCAACAAAATCGTGAAAAATATCGGAAGTCTGGACAATCAAGGCATTGAGATCAACCTGAACGTAGTGGCGCTGGACACGGAAAAACTCGGACTGAACATAGGGTTTAACCTGACGCACAATAGAACGAAAATCACCAAGCTGTCCATGAACGATGGACCCGACACTGACTATGTGGGCGCTCCGGTGGGCGGTATCACGGGAGGGACAGGCAACACCGTCCAAATACACTCTGTGGGTCACGCCCCCTCAATGTTTTATTTGTACAAACAACTGTATGCCCCCGACGGAATGCCGATAGAGGGCGCTTACGCCGACCTCAGCGACGACGGAGTGATCAACGAAAAAGACCTGTATCGCTACAAGTCGCCCGAACCGGACGTGTTCATGGGCTTCAACTTCAATTTCCGCTACATGCAGTGGACGCTCTCCTCTTCACTGCGGGCAAGCATCGGCAATTACATGTACAACAACGTGTTTTCCGATGCGGGCAACTACTCGCAAGTGCTGAATCCCAACAATAACCTGCTGAACACGGTGACGGATATTCGCAATACGGGCTTCTTCAACCGCGAACTGCTGTCCGATTACTACGTCAGCAACGCATCGTTCCTGAAAATGGACTACGTGTCGCTATCCTACGACTTCGACAAACTTATAAAAAAAGTCAACATCAGGGCAACCTTTACGGTGCAAAACGTATTCGTTGTCACCAAATATGAGGGCATAGACCCGGAAATAGCGGGCGGTATCGACAACAATTTCTACCCAAACCCGCGCACGTTCGGCATAGGGATAAACATTGGTTTTTAATTCGTAAAAAAGAAATTATCATGAAAAAATTTCAATTCATAAGTATTCTGCCGGCGGTTGCTTTACTGTTTTCGGCGTGTGTAAAAGATTTGGATCGCTTTCCGGAAAACGACAGTACCGACAAGATCGTATATTCCACCTTTGAAGGCTACAAGGGAGCGTTGGCAAAAGTGTATGCCGGTTATACGCTTTCGGGCAATCGGGGACCTTCCGGAAAACCGGACATTATAGGATTGGAGGAAGGCAGCAATGGCGACTTCCTGCGCTGCTGGTTCAATCATCAGGAAATGCCCACCGACGAGGCGCATTGCCTGTGGAACGACCCGGGCGTACCGGAGTTGAACAGCATCAATTTCACGTCCGACGGCAAGTTTACCATCGGTTTGTACGACAAATGCCTTCTGCAAATCATGTACGCCAACGAGTTCCTGAAAAATGCGACGGACGGCGTCTTGCAGGGCAAAGGATTTACCCCTGAACAGGTGACGGAAATCAAGGCATTCCGGGAAGAGGCACGTTTTTTGCGCGCTTTCGACTATTGGGTGCTGATAGACGGTTTCGGCAATCCGCCTTTCGTCACCGAAAACGATGAGTTCGGTACGTATCCGCAGCAAATCAAACGGAAAGACCTGTTCCTCTATGTTGAATCGGAACTGTTGGACATCGCGAAGAGCAGCTGGATGAAAGCCGCCAAAACCAATGAATACGGACGCGCGGACAAAGGAGCGGTGTATGCCTTGCTGGCGCGTTTGTATCTGAACGCGGAAGTATATACCGGAACAGCACGCTACAGCGAAGCGATTACCTACAGCAAGATGGTGATAGATGCGGGATATTCACTGAAATCGCGCTACGAAGACCTTTTTCTGGCTGACAACAACACAGACAACAACGAAGTAATTCTGTCCATCAACTACGACGGTAAAAGAACGCGCACTTACGGCGGCACAACCTTTCTGGTGAACGGCAGTTCCAACGGCGACTATCAGGATACCTACAAGAGCACACTCATCAGCTACGGCAGCAGTGGAAACTGGAGCGGCTACCGGGCGCGGAAAGAGTTTACCGACAAGTTTGAAAACGGCGACAAACGTTTTCTCTTTGTGGGCGAACATGCCGCTATCGGCGATCAACCTTCAAAATACCCTTACGGATTGGCAACATACAAATACCGCAATATCACTTCGGCGTCCACTGTGGGCAATCCTGTTGCGGGCAGCGACCACGAATTTGCCGACATTGATTTCCCGTTGTTCCGGCTTGCCGAAATGTACCTCATTTACGCCGAAGCGGTGGCACGCGGCGGAACGGGCGGAACAGCAAGCGAAGCCGTCGGCTACATCAACGAATTGCGCGAAAGAGCGTTCGGCAACAGCAGCAAGAACGTCGCCAATGCAGATGCGGCGTTTATCCTCGACGAACGCGCCCGCGAACTGTATTGGGAATGTTTCCGCCGTACCGACCTGATTCGCTACGGACTGTTCACCTCCGGCGATTACCTGTGGGAATGGAAAGGCGGCGTACAGGGCGGTCGCGCAGTGGACAGCCATTTCAACCTGTATCCCATTCCCACCACCGACAAAACGGCTAATAACAATTTGATACAAAACGATAAATATTAAAACCATGAAATTTTTAAATACATTATTATATGGCGCGGTGTTCGCTCTTGTTGTTGTCGCCTGCCAAAAGAAAGAAGACAAATACGTCGTGGCGACGGCAGACCTGATAAAAGCGCCCGTGTTGGCGGAACATGAGCCGATTGTGGCGACCGAAGACAACCTGACAGACAACGTCACATTCACGTGGCAACCTGCCGATTACGGCGTTCCTGCCGCACCCGAATATACGCTCTACGCAAAAATAAACACCTCCTCCGACGACGGGGAAGACCTTATCATCGCCTCCGGATACGGCAAATCAATCCAGATAAAAATGGAGGATTTGAACAAACGGCTGACGGCTGCCGGCGCTCAACCGACAGTGCCCGTAGATGTGACGTTTACACTTACGGCGTCTATCGGCAAGGGTTACGGTACGGTGAAATCCGTGACGGTAACGGTCAATTTCACCGCTTTGCAGCCACGTTTCCCCGAACACGTGTATATGATTGGCGACGATTTTGGTAACTGGCAATGGGATTCGCCCGACGTTGTCGAATTGACGCCCGTAAACGGACGCGAAGGTTGCTTCTGGTGCGTGCGCCACATCACCGCCGGACGTGCTTTCAAATGGAACAGCGTGAAAGATTGGGGCGGCGATTTTTACACACTCGGCAACGACGTCGGCTTTACCTCGCACGACGACAACGCCTATGCAGACCAAACGGGCATGTACATCGTGTTTATAGACTACGCCGAAGACAAGATTGCCGTTGAACCTGCGCAAGTATATGGCATCGGCGACTGTTTCGGCGGATGGAATGCCGGACAGTACCCCTTTGTGGCGGACGGCAACCTGATGAAATTGACCGCCACCGCAGACGGAAACCTGCGCATATACGCCAATTCCACCATCTCCGGCGTGGGCGGAGACTGGTGGAGAATGGAGTTTGTCATCCAGAACGGAAAAATAGAATACCGCGGCAACGGCGGCGACCAACCCTCCGTCCCCGTGACCTCCGGCAAAACGATTACGCTCAATTTCAATACCGGCACAGGAACAGTTGAATGAACACCCTCTGAATATTAATTTTTGATTTTTTGATTTTTGATTTTTTGATTTTTGATTTTTGATTTTTGAGTTTTGAGTTTTGATGTTTGATGAGTATTTTGGACGAAGAGGCTGCCACATTTTGACAGCCTCTTTTTTTTGTGTGCCGTGCATCCGCCTTGTCACGGCTAAATCTTTTTTTGAGGTGCTATTATATCGCACAAATTATAAGCACAAAACGCTTTCAATCACTCATGTTACGCACCGATCGATGTCAGGCTGTCCTGCGTTCCCATCCTGTGGGGGGTGTCCGAAAGACGGTGTGGTTTTCTCGATTAGGCAAATATGAACGGTTAATAAAGTGTCGTCCCTGCGGGACTAGGAATTGATCGGCAACCACCGTAGGCTAAAGCCTACGGTTAATAAAGTTTTTTTGGTGAATAGTCCCTAGCGGGACTAGAAAATCGCATGACGCAACTCAATTACAAAAAAAATTCCACTGATATATTACGAAATTTACAGTACCAACAATGTTACACGGAAGGGATTTTTCCCTAATTTACTCAAGTTTTTAACTTTTTTTCACTTAATCAGTTAATTAAAAAACAATGCGAACGATTTCAATTATTTTAGTGTTGACAATTTCAT
>JAISWR010000078.1 GCA_031270985.1 Bacteroidales bacterium
TTGGGCGATCGCCCCATCCACTCGGTGGCGACAATTTGCTGGTTTTCGCCGATGTCTGGAATGGCGTCCACCGGTACGGGATCGCGCGGCAACCAGCCGGCGACACCACCAAAAGGCGATACCGAAAATCCCCACAAAACGACAACCAGCAACAACAAAACGGCAATAAGCCTGTTGTTGAGAAAATATCGAATGAACTTGTTTAACATGGACAACGAATTGAAAATTGAAAATTGAAAATGGCGAATGAACTGCAAACATGAGGGAACAAGGGCTTTTAACCCTGTCTATCCGGCGTTCGGACGTCAAATTCGGAAAATGCAGAGTTGCGCAAGCAGCTCGTTGTGCACAAAACAGTTATCCGGCGGAAAGATGTGCCGGCAAAGCGGGAGATTGGCGCAACGCCGCACTATGCTCTCATCTTCGGGCAAAAAAGCGGACAAGGACGGAACAGCATGTATCGCTACTTCCTGCTGTAGGAAATCGTCGGTAGATGCGTCAATGACGTAATTGTTGCAACAGGAATCTGTTGCGTTAAAAAGGGAGCGTTCCCCGTTTTGCGGCAAAGCATTATCCGTTTCCGCGTGAGGGCAGCAATCTGCGTCGTTGCCGTTCAATTGCAAAGAATGGAATTTTCCGCCGCAAAAATGCAACGACAGTGTCGGCTGCACGGAAGCTATTGCCATCAGCAACAGAAGCGCTATGGAAGTCATACGTTTCATACCGACAAAGATAAGAAAAATATATATGCTGACAAATTTTCCCGAAAAATTTAACGGCAGTATGTCCAAATTGTCTGAATCAGTTATCTCCATAAGTTCTCGTTTTGCGGTAAAAATTGATCGATTTTTTGTCTCGTATAACTTGAAAGTAGCCGCCGGCTATCGTATGAAAGTTTGCTGTGCCTGTTTATCAGTATCATAGCTTACCAACTCGCACACGTTATAAGACAGGAACTGAAAAAGAAAAATATCCGTTACAAAACAGATAGTGGGATTAAAGCTATGGCAATAAATAAGATGTCTTCACAGATCATGCTCGCGCGTACGTCCAACGCAAGGTTCTTTCAAATTTGATTTATGCTGCTCTCAGTTTGTTGGCGTTCACTTTTTCGAGTTTTTCGCGTGCATAATCCGCTGTAATAATCACTTTCTTTTTGCCGGTGGAAGGCGCTTCATACATGATGTCGGTCATGATGGCTTCGCAGATGGAGCGTAAACCCCGTGCGCCTAATTTAAATTCGATTGCCTTGTCCACAATCAATTCCGGCACGCTGGGATCGAACGTGAGTTCTACGCCGTCCATGCGGAACAGTTTGCGGTATTGTTTGAGGAGTGCATTCTTCGGTTCGGTAAGGATGCTGAGCAGCGATTCGCGGTTGAGCGGGTGCAGGAAGGTCAGCACCGGCAGGCGACCGATGATTTCGGGGATCAGTCCGAAAGATTTGAGGTCTTGCGGGACGATGTATTGCATTAAGTTGTCGTGGTCAATTTGTTCCATTTCCCGCACATTGTTGTATCCTATCACGTGTGTATTGAGCCGTCGTGCGATTTTCTTGTCGATACCGTCGAACGCGCCGCCGCAGATGAACAGGATGTTGCTTGTGTCAATGGAGACCAGTTTTTGTTCCGGATGCTTGCGTCCGCCCTGCGGGGAAACGTTTACTGACGAGCCTTCCAGCAGTTTAAGCAGTCCCTGCTGAACGCCTTCGCCGGATACGTCGCGGGTGATGGACGGGTTGTCGCTTTTGCGGGCTATCTTGTCCAGCTCATCAATGAATACGATGCCTTTTTCCGCCGCTTCCACGTTGTAGTCGGCTGCTTGCAACAGTCGCGTAAGGATGCTTTCCACGTCTTCGCCCACATATCCTGCTTCGGTCAGCACGGTGGCGTCCACAATGGTGAACGGCACGTGCAGCATCCGTGCAATGGTGCGTGCCAGAAGTGTTTTGCCCGTGCCCGTTTCGCCTACCATGATGATGTTCGATTTTTCAATCTCCACATCGTCGTCTACTTTGCTTTTTCGGGGCTGCATCAAACGTTTATAATGGTTATACACCGCCACGGCAAGATGTTTTTTGGCTTCGTCCTGTCCGATGACATACTGGTCGAGAAATTCCTTGATTTCTACAGGCGTCATCAGTTTTACGCTGTCCAGGTTCAGGCGGTTGCGTTTGTCTTTCATCTCCCCCTCCATAATGTGCGCCGCCTGTTCCACGCACATGTCGCAGATATGACCAGATATACCGGCTATCAGCACGTTGGTTTCGCTTTTTTCGCGCCCGCAAAACGAGCATCGTTCAATGACATTTCGAGATTTCATTTTACCTTCATTTACAAGGCACAAAATTACAAAAATATCCGGAATTACAAATGCGCCGGAATAAAAAGGGTGCAAATCAAATTGTCGCGCCTGTGGAATTGCATCGAAAAAACGGGAGAGGTTGACATTTGATTTCCAAACCCACCGATTAGTTTAGTTATTATCATAACCTGTTGTCGCCCAAAACAATAATGCAGTTTTTTCTATGAGTTAGAGGTACTTCATTAATGATATACGTATTCCAAATTTATTAAGCGTTCTATTTTTTTGATATTTATTTTTCAGCCGTATCACCCTACGGTTGTTTTTGTGCATCTATATATTTTGAAACCATTTGTTGCATGAACAGACAAACCCATATTGAAGCGCTGATTGCCGGTTACCTGAACGGGAGCATTACGGACGGCGAACGTCGAGAATTGGCGGCGTGGCTGGATATTTCGGACGAGAACCGGAAAATATTCGGACAGATGTGCGAAATCTGGCGGGCGTCCCAATACGCCGACGGTAAATTTGCGTTCGATGCTCATGTCGCTTTTGCTCGGTTTAAAAAAGAAAACGACTGCCGGCAGGTGACACGCAAGCATGTCATTAAGTTGCCCTACCGTTGGGCGGCGGCGGTTGTGCTGTTGTCTGCGCTGGGCGGTGCAATGTTTCAACGATGGATACTGCCGCACGACAAAGAACCGGCAGTGGCGGCATATCAGGAAATCAGGGTGCCTTACGGCGCACGGTCGAAAGTGAGGATGCCCGACGGTTCGAACATTACGTTGAATGCCGGCACGGTGTTGCGTTATCGCGTGGATTTCGGAAAAGAACGCCGCGATTTGTGGCTCGACGGAGAAGCCTATTTTGTGGTACAAAAATCTGCAACTCCCTTTGTGGTACATTCCGGAAACGTGGAAATTCAAGCCGTCGGCACACAGTTTAACGTACGCGCATATTCATCTGAAAAAAATGTGGAAACCACTCTGGTGGAAGGGAAAGTGGCGGTGTATACCTATGACGCCGAAAGGAATAATCCTGCAAAAACAGTGACATTGTTGCCCAACCAGAAATTGGTGGTGTCCAAGAACGAGCCTGAGAGGAAAACGTTGCAAACCGCAGCAACAGTCCGTAGCGAGCCACCCTCCGAATTGCCGGTGCAAGAGATACTGCACGAAGAAGTGGACCCGCTGCCGGATATCTCATGGAAAGATAACGAATGGGTGATTTATCGTGAAAATCTCGAAAATCTTGCGGTTAAACTTGAGCGGAGATTTGACGTCACCATACAGTTCAAAGACCCGCATCTGAAATCTTTCAGGTATAACGGCACGCTACCCGACGAGTCGCTGGAACAGGTGTTGGACGTGATGCGAATGGTGTCGCCCATCCAATACACGGTGAAAGGGAAAACCGTAATTTTTTCGGAAAACAGTAAATTCAAAAATTAATACCATTAAATTTCAATCATTATGCAAAAACAATTTCATTCAAAACGCCCCAAGCGGGGTTTAAAAATTTTTTTTATGACAAGATTAGTATTTTATCTGATTTTATTAGGGTTACTGCCGGTACACGCCATGTACTCGCAAAACGTGACCATGAGCATCGCGGTGGAAAACCTGCCGATGCGGGATGCCTTGCGACAAATTGAACGGAAAAGCGGGATGCGCTTTTTCATGAGCGACGACCTTGCTGTGATGGATAAACGGGTTTCTTTCAATCTGAAAAACAAAAGCTTCGAGCAAGTGATGTATTCGGTGTTGAATGACTATAACCTGTCGTACAAAATTTTTGAGAACAGTCTGGTGGTAATTACCGAAACGTCCGTTTTTCAAGGAATCTCTATTACCGGAATCGTGAAAGACAGTAATGGTGAAACGCTACCGGGTGTGAACATCCGCGTGGTGGGTACAACGATCGGCGTGGTGACTGATGTTAACGGTCGCTATACCATCAATGCGCCGATCCGCGATGCTGTACTGTCGTTTTCGTTTATGGGTTATGCTACTCAGGAAATCCCCGTAGGCGACCGTACCGGCATTGACGTTACATTGTTTGAGGAAGCCAGCGAAATCGAAGAGGTAGTGGTGATCGGGTACGGCACAGTGAAAAAAGCCAACGTGGTAGGCTCTATCGCAAAAATAGACGAAAAAGCTCTTGCCGACCGTCCTATAACTCGTGTGGAACAAGCCTTGCAGGGACAAGTATCCGGAGTAAGCGTACGCCAGACCAGTGGTTCACCCGGCAGTGATATAACGATTCAAGTACGCGGCGCGGCATCCATCAGCGGACAAAGTACTCCGCTGTATGTGGTAGATGGCGTCCCTATTGATAACTTGTCGGGCATCAATCCCAGCGATATCAGATCCATTGATGTATTGAAAGATGCTGCATCTGCGGCCATTTACGGGTCTCGCGGTTCCAATGGCGTTATTCTGGTGACAACCAAACGCGGACGGACAGGTAAACCGGTGATTTCGCTTTCCGCTTATACCGCATTGTCCAATGTGGAACGCTACGTGGACGTGTTGGACGCCGACCAGTGGATTGAATTCAACAAAAAATGGTATGATCGTGTTTGGGTAAACCGGACGGGATTGTCTGCATCTGCTACCCAAGAAGAAAGGTTGACGTATGCACGGGGTGAAACCCATAAACCTTATACCACAAGAGCGGAAATCAATGAAGACAAGGGCGTATATGGACTGTATGATCCGTGGTGGGGCACAGACAATCTGGAAGAAGTGAATTGGCAACGGGAAGTATTCCGCACAGCGCCCACACACGATATTCAATTGAATGCTTCAGGCGCTACGGAAAATATCAATTATTCCATTTCCGGAGGCATTTACAGTCAGGAAGGTATCATCCACGGTTCGTCCTACGACCGGTATTCACTGAGAGCCAATGTGGAATCCAAAATCAACAATCGGGTTAAGGTAGGCATCAGTTTAGCGCCGTCGTATGGTATCAGCGAAGGTGGCAATATAGAAGGGAAAGACCTTGCCGTATCACGTGCTCTCGGGTTACCCAATTTGGCGCCCAAGGGGGCAGGAAAAATGGCAGGAGCAGATCCTTACAAATTTTACGACATGTGGGGACCCGGCGCCAACAATGTCAGTCCTTATGTGATGGCGAAATATCAAAACATCCGGAAAGTGTACGATACCCGTGTCAATTCCGCACTCACTACCACGGTAGATATCGTTAAAGGATTGAATGTTCAAGGAATGGTAGCGTGGAATTACCGAGGTAATTCCGAAAGAACCTATAATCCCACATGGGCGCAGGGCACATGGAACACCAATCCTGCGGGTAAGTTGTCATCGTCCGGCAAGAGAACAACTGTTTCCAATTCTTTGCTGGCACAGGCATTATTGAACTACAACAAGCAAATCGGTATCCACTCGTTTGATGTTTTACTGGGTGCTTCGGAAGAAAAATTCAATCAAGAAACCACACGACAGCAAAAAAACGATTTCCCTGACGATAAAACATGGGTATTCACCACATCCAGAGGCGCAAATACAACGCAAAACGAAATCGGTTATTCCGAGAATGCGTTGATTTCTTACTTTGGTCGTCTGCAATACGGACTGATGGATAAATATCTGTTTCAGGTGTCGTTACGCCATGACGGTTCATCCAAGTTCGGTCCCAATAACCGTTGGGGGTGGTTCCCTTCCGTGTCGGGTGCATGGCGTGCCAATGAAGAAGACTTTCTGAAAGACGCAGATTGGCTTGGCACGGCAAAACTGCGTGTGAGCTGGGGATTGGCAGGTAACGACCGTATCGGCAATTCGCAATTTGTCGCCAACATGGCGCAGTTGAATTATCCGTATGGCGATGCACAAGCCATCGGCACGGGATTTGTAGTAGGCAATATTTCCAATTTTTATCTGGGTTGGGAACAAACCGCCAGCTACAACTTCGGTATTGATTTCGGCTTGTGGAAAGACCGCATCTATCTGTCTGCCGATTTTTATTTCAAGAAAACCAATGATTTGTTGTTGAGCGCTCCCGTGTCGCTCACCACAGGATTTGCCACCATGATGGACAATGTGGGAAGTGTGGAAAACAAAGGCTTTGAGTTGGAAATCAATTCAGCCAACCTGACCGGAAAACTGCGTTGGAACACATCGTTCAACCTGTCGCTGAACCGCAATAAAATTACCAGTCTTGGCGCCGAAAATACGGACATTACCTCCGGACAAGGCAATACCATCATCCAACGGGTGGGGTATCCCATTAATTCATATTATTTGCTGAAGGTTGACGGAGTGTTGCGTGCAGCCGATTTTGAAGCCAACGGGGTTACCCCGAAACCGGGTGTGGCGACTTATGCAAACGCACGTGCCGGAGACGCCAAATGGAGAGACGTAGCCGGTAATCCGGACGGTTCGCCCGACAATAAAATTACTGCTGCCGATTACATCGTAGCCGGAAATTTCGAACCGAAATTTGAATGGGGTATGACCAACACATTCTATTATGGGAATTTCGACGCCTCGTTGTTGGTGCAAGGGCGCGTAGGCGGCGATTTGTTGTCTATCGGATCCAGAAGCTGGAACCGACCCACCAGTGGCCCGGGCTGGAACTATATGGAGCAATGGCTCACCAAAGCTTATTGGTCGGAAGAAGAGCCCGGCGACGGAAATACGCCGGCATTTTTCGCGTCTTCCATCACGGGAGGGCAGTATGACACCAATTGGATGTATTCGGCAGGTTACTTCCGCATCAAAAACTTTACGCTGGGGTATACCGTTCCCGTAAAAAAGGCAATCCTGAGCCAATGCCGCTTCTATGTGTCGATAGATAACATTTACATGTGGGATAGCTACTATCCCGGATTCTCACCCGAAGCAGCCACTCAGGACAACGCATCTTCCGACTGGGGCGCTTATCCCCAGGCGAGAACATATTCACTGGGTGTTAATTTAACTTTCTAAATCTTTACAGACATGAATAAAATGAAAAATACAACAATCAAAATCAGTTTTTACTGTTTGTCGGTTTTCGGCAGTAACATGTTATGCACATCATGCTTGGACGATATTGACGTTTATCCGGTGGAAAACAACATGACTCAATCGTTTTATGCCAACGAACTGGAAGTCAATCAAGCTGCGGTGGGCATTTATGCCCGTTTGGGGAAAAATGGGTCTAATGATGACTTTCCCACACTCTATTACTGGTGCGCCTCCGAAAACCGTTCGGACATATTGTATATCAGAACGGACGCAAACGCACAAAGAGACCAGATGGACTTGCGAAAATATATGATTTCCATCAGTACGCCGATGGTTTCTACCATCTATTCCCGATTGTATGCCGTCATTAAGGAAGCCAATAACCTGCTGTATTTCACAAAGGACAAGCCGGCAGAATATAGCCGTTACCGTGCGGAAGCCTGTTTTTTGAGGGCTTATGCTTATTGGGAACTGGCGCGTGCGTTCGGTCCTACGGCATTGCTTACCGAACCTACGGAAAACCGTATTGCCATAGAGCAACCGCGCACACCTACCGCCGACATCTACAAACAGGTGATTGCCGACCTCACCGAAGCATCCAACGGGCTGGAGGACTTCTACACGGGATCCGACGCAGGCCGGGTGGGACGTATTGCCGCACAGGCTCTGCTGGGACAAGTGTATATGACTATGGCAGGCTATCCCAACAACGACGCAAGCGCATACGATAAAGCCGAAAGTACGCTGGCTGCCATCATCACGCAGGTAGATACGCGGTGGTGCACGGATTATTCGAACCTGTTCATTTTGGAAAACGAGAACAAATATGATTTGTTTTCCATCCAGTTTGCTTCCGGTTCAGCGTCGAATGTCACCGGTTCAAGCCTGCCCGGATACATCAGCAGCGGCAGTGCATCCCAAACGCCATTTCCCGATTGGGTGTTCGATTCTTATACGCAACAGGGGCAAGACATGTGTGTGGATACTTTTTTGGTGACAGCCATGAAAGCAGACAAGGATAAACGTTTGCTGCCAAGTGTTGATACCGGATTTTATACGGGAGGTAGAGTGGGGTCTGCCGACAGGATTTGGACGGACAAAACCGTAGTGACCAAATTTCTGGAAAAAGATCCAACCAACAGTACAATCAAGGCATGGAATGATTTTCCGCGCAATTTCCCGATTCTGCGTCCTGCTGACGTGTACCTGCTATATGCCGAAGCGCTGATTCAAAACAACAAGGCGGCAAATGCACTTCCCTACATCAACAAAATCAGGACACGCGCAGGATTGCCCGATTTGAACGGCACACCGACACTCGCGGACATCAAATTTGAACGAAAACGAGAATTTATCGGTGAAGGCAAACGCTATTTCGATTTGGTAAGATGGGGCGCAAATGAAGCGATTCAGGTATTGACGGATTTTGTGTTACACTATAATGCCGTGTATAACAGCGCTGTCCCGACCGTTCGCGATTTGTTGTTGCCCATTCCCCAAAATGAGATGAAAACCCGCACCAACTGGGAAAATAATTTTGGTTATTATTAAGGTTCGCTGAATTTGTGCGCTAAAAATGGGGGTTGTCTAAAAAAGGCAACCTCTTTTTTGGTGTGCAAGTGGTAAAATACGGTCGGAAAAGAATTAACCTTAAAAAATGTTTTTTGCATCGTAATCAAAAAACGCTACCTTTGAGGTTTTGATTAACAATGATTTTATCATGCATATCGCTATTGCCGGAAACATAGGTTCGGGAAAGACCACACTGACGGGCTTGTTAGCCAAACATTACGGATGGAACGCCCATTACGAAAATGCCGACGACAACCCTTACCTGAATGATTTTTATGAAGACATGCAACACTGGTCATTCAACCTGCAAGTGTATTTCCTGAACGATCGCTACGGGCAGATTCAAGCCATACGCGATTCGGGGCTGGACGTGGTGCAAGACCGCACCATTTACGAAGATGCGTACATCTTTGCCGCCAACCTGCATGAAATGGGATTGATGAGTATGCGCGATTACAGAACTTACCGGTCGTTATTCGACAAATTAACCGCTTTCATCCAGCATCCGGATTTGCTGATTTACCTGAAAGCATCCGTACCGACGCTGGTGCGACAAATACAGAAACGGGGGAGAACTTACGAAAGCGGTATCCGGTTGGATTATCTCGGTAAACTGAACGATCGCTATGAGAAATGGATCAACAGTTATATATCGGGTAAAATATTGATCATCAATGTGGACGAAATACATTTTGACGAAAAGCCCGAAGATTTGCACAACATCATCAATCGAATTGATGCCCAGATACATGGTCTTTTTTAAATCAATAATACTTCCATGAAAAAATGTCTTTTATTTGCGTCCCTGTTTATCACATCATTCGTGGCGGCACAACCGATCATCACTTTCGACAAAACAACGCACGATTTCGGCAAAGTCAACGAAACCGCCGGATACGCCGTGTATGATTTTTCTTTCAAAAATTCGGGGACATCGCCACTGATCATCAAAAATGTGACCACCACGTGTGGATGTACTACGCCGGAATGGACAAAAAAACCTGTTCCGCCGGGTACAGGCGGATTCATCAAAGTGTCGTATGACGTGAAAGGACGCCCGGGTGCCATAGACAAAACCATTACCGTGCTGAGCAACGGCAAACCGGAAACGGTGCATCTGCGCATCACCGGAGAGGTTGTCTCCATTAACCGCGCTCCGGCTGAAGCCTACCGGATACAGATGGGAAGCATCCGCCTCGACGAAAGGCACATCGCTTATGACCGCATGTACACACACGAAAAACCGTCGCTGGTGGTGACGGCATACAATCCCGGACCAGAGGCGGCAACCATATCGTTTGTGAATCTGCCGCCCTACATTAAAGTAGATATAACGCCATCTCGCATCGGCAAAGGCGAAAAGGCAAGCATCAAAGTCACTTACGACGCTGCCGGCAAAAATGACTGGGGGTTTGTGAGCGACCAAATCAGTATGGTTCTGGATGGCGACAAGTCCAAAGAATATCGTTTGACGGTAACGGCTACCATTGAGGAAGATTTTTCGCGGTGGACAAATGCACGTTTGCAAAACGCTCCCGTTGCAGTGCCGGAAAAAACCGTGATTGAAGCAGGAAAAATAAAACGGGGCGAAGTGAAAACTTATTCCGTCAAAATAGCCAACAAAGGGAAGGATAAGCTGTTGATACGCAAAGTAGAATCACCCGTGCAACAAGTGAAAATATCCGTTCCGGAAGAAATACCGGGCGGCACATCCGGAACATTGACCATTCAATACGATTCGGCAGAACAAAGCGGGCAACAGTCCAAAAACATTTCCCTCATCACCAACGACCCGAACAACGCCCACATCACGTTGCGGCTGAAAGCGGAAATAACGGAGTAAGCCCCTTGTCGCGCTGTGGTACGAAAAGACGATGAAAAAAGGGCTGTTTCTAAAATCCTCCCGCGTTATGCGACGACACACCGGAAACAACCCCGAACGAACACTGAATAAATTGTTAACCACACGCTCCACCTCTTCAAGGGCGTATTTGAAATCGCTCTTTTGTCTCCGCGGATGTGAATGAAACAGCTTCTTTTGTGCCCATCTTATTTCTCCGCCGTATGCGTTGCGGCACGCATGTTGGACAGTTCGGTACTGCAATTCATCAATTGGGCATCAATTGCCTTTAATTCGTCCATATCCTGCGGAACGGATTTTATTCCGCAAAGAATAAATTTCCATTTCTTTTGTTACAACGGGGCGTTCCAAATTGTTTGAAACGCCCAATTCCCGCGCATAATGATAATATCTTGCCATTATACCCGCCAATGTTTCGTTCAATACTTCTTATTTCAATAGATAACCGATATTCGTTTTCGTCCATATTTATCTAATGTAGCACAACTACTTCTTTTTCTGCAATATAATTATAAAACATTTGACAAATTTGCGCCGAAACGGTATCATAAAATATGAGTAAGAATGTGAAATCGCTCGCTCGCTTGATGGCTGCCGTGCTTATTTATGTCGCGGCGGTGACATTGTCCGCGTGCGGTATAACCGTATTTCCTTTCATCATTTTACGGAAATTCCACAACACCACGAGCCGTATCTTTTGGATACGGTTCGTATTCAATCCAATGTTTCGTCTGCAGGAATTATTCCTTTTTTGCTTCTGCTTTATCTACTTTCAACAAGTTGATTTCGAACACCAATACGCTGTTGGGTTTGATAGGGCCACGCGGGTCAACCTCTGCGCCATAGCCGAGATCAGAGGGGATATAGACTTCCCATACCGAACCTTCGTTCATGAGCGTCAGCGCTTCGCTGAAGCCCGGAACCACTCCGCTGACAGGGAAATTGACCGTGTCGTTGCGGTCTTTGGAACTGTCAAACACAGTGCCGTCAATCAGCGTACCGTGGTAGATGATATGCACCGCATCTTCTTTCTCCGGTTTGATACCGCTGCCTTCTTTCACGATTCTGTACTGCAAGCCGCTGGGCATGGTCACCACACCTGTTTTTTTCTTGTTTTCTTCCAGCCAAACCTCGCCTTCTTTTTTTGCTTTTTCAAAATACTTTGTCTGCGCCTTCATGAAAAACTCATTCAGGTACACCTGTATTTCCTGGTCGCTCTTCGACGATTTTACCTTTTTCTTCGCATCATCCCATCCTTTGGCAATAACAGCGGGATTGAGTTCGTCGCCGATCTCAATAAAGTTGTTACTGTAAAAATACCCCAAATAGTAACTTGCCGAATCGGCTTCGGTTTTCAACGCAGGTCCGGAAGAAAATACGTTCCCGAGTTTGTTGGTGCATGATGACACCAATACAATAGTTGCAAATGCAACATAATAGATTTGTTTAAAATTTTTCATAAATATTTAAATAAAAGTGGATAAAAATTGACTGCAAAATTATGATAAAAAGATGAAACCTGTATAATAAAAAGATATAAATTGAGATATTTTTTTTTCGGAACGGCAAAAAACCTATCTTTGCGGCAAAAGACAAGAGGTGAAATTTCGAGTAACAGAAAGCGATCGGCAAAGTGCAGCAAGGTGCGGGGTATTAACTACCCTACACGGCAAGGTGGAAACGCCTGTTTTCATGCCTGTGGGAACTCAAGGTACGGTAAAAAGCATCCATCAGCGTGATTTGGCGCACGATGCAAAAGCGCAAATCATTTTGGGGAACACCTATCACCTGTTTTTGCGTCCGGGTTTGGACACTCTGAAAGCGGCAGGCGGATTGCACCGGTTCATTGGCTGGAAACGTCCCATATTGACGGATAGCGGCGGATTTCAGGTGTTTTCACTGTCGGACATTCGAAAAATCAAGGAAGACGGTGTGGAGTTTCGTTCGCACATTGACGGGATGAAACATTTTTTTACGCCCGAGCGTGTGACGGACATTCAGCGCGTTATCGGTGCGGACATCATCATGGCGTTCGACGAATGCACGCCGTATCCCGCCGATTTTCAATATGCCAAAACGTCTATGGAGCGCACTTTGCGGTGGATGCAACGGGGGTTGAAGCGTTTCGGCGATACAGCGCCCGAATATGATTACGCACAAGCGTTTTTCCCTGTCGTGCAGGGAAGCATATATCCCGACTTACGCCGCCAATCTGCCGAACAAACAGCGGAAGCGGGTTGTGTGGGAAACGCCATCGGCGGATTAGCGGTAGGGGAACCGGTAGAACAGATGTACGAATTGATCCATCTGGTGAATGGTATCCTGCCTGCAGACAAACCCCGTTACCTGATGGGCGTCGGGACGCCGGTCAATATATTGGAATCCATAGCGTTGGGCGTGGATATGTTCGATTGCGTGATGCCTACCCGCAACGGGCGCAACGGTTCGCTATTCACCCGCGAAGGACGAATCAACATCAAAAACGAAAAATGGAAACACGATTTTTCGCCGATTGAAGAAAATGGCGCGTCTTTTGTAGATGAAATGTTTTCAAAGGCGTATCTCCGGCATCTGGTGACAGCAAAAGAAATACTCGGCGCACAAATATCCAGCCTCCACAATGTGGCGTTTTATCTGTGGCTGGTGCGCGAAGCAAGGCAGAAGATACAAGAAGGCATATTCGCGGCATGGAAAAATGAAATGGTGCAAAAATTATCGAATAAGCAATGAATCCGAAAAAATTTAAAATAAGCATACTGGACGGATACATCATCAAAAAGTTTCTCGGAACGTTTTTCTTTTCAATGCTGCTCATTATTGTGATTGTGATTATTTTTGACATTTCGGAAAAAATAGATGATTTTTTGGAAAAAAAAGTTTCGGCAACAGAAATCATTTTCGATTATTACCTCAATTTCATTCCCTATTTCGTCACACTGTTCAGTTCGCTGTTCATTTTCATTGCAGTGATTTTTTTTACTTCCAAACTTGCCTACAACAGTGAAATCATTGCCATACTCAGCAGTGGGGTCAGTTTCCGGCGATTCCTTTACCCGTATTTCATCAGCGCCTGTATTCTTGCCCTGTTCATGACATTCCTCAATGAAATCGTCATGCCGTCAGCTAATAAAAAACGGCTGGTGTTCGAGGATGCGTACATCAAGTCGCCGGTGACGTACAACAGGCAAAATGTACACAAACAGGTAGAACCCGGACTGTTCGTTTATCTTGAATCGTTCAGGTCGGAACAGGCAAGCAGGTTTTCCATGGAGCGATACGAAGGTCAGCGGCTGGTGTCCAAATTAATGTCAGACAGGGCAATATGGGACAAAGAGAAAGAAAAATGGACAATCCTGAATTATTTTGTGCGCGACATTGATTCACTGGGCAACGAAACGTTGTTGTCCGGCGAAAGCATAGATACAACCATCAACCTGCATCCCGACGAATTCAAACGTCGCGACAATTTCATCGAACAGATGAACATGACGGAACTTAACAATTTCATCAACGAACTGAAAATGCAAGGCGCGGACAACATCAACCAGTACATCATCAAGATGCACGAGCGGATTGCCGGACCTTTTTCCACGTTCATCCTCACGCTCATCGGCGTGAGCCTGTCCACCCGCAAGGTGCGCGGCGGAATAGGCATTCATGTGGCAATCGGGATAACGCTGTGTTTCCTCTACATCCTGTTCATGCGGTTTTCGTCCGAATTTGCCACCAAGGGTAACCTCAGCCCCATATTGGCGGCGTGGATTCCCAATATCATTTTCGGCGTGGTAGGCATCTTCCTGTACCGATTGGCGCCGAAATGATACCTTCACGTCCTCCTGATGTGTCATTATCTCATAAAAATGCGTACTGCACCTTTTTATATTATTTCTTTTCCCGCCATTCGTCAATAACCTGCCGGGTATCGGTTTTATTCCGACTGCACGCCAATACAGCAAACAGCAAAATAATGAAAAGCGCTCCAATTTTCGCAATATCTATCAGTTCTCGAAAATTTTCGGAAATTCGATCCATAAAAGCCTCTTCTAACCATTGATCGGGTTATACAATAAACATAATGCGATTATCATTACCGTCAGGGGGATAATAATTTGATAAATTCAGACCGAAATATGAAAGATGATTACTTCGCTGAACTTCCAAAGTTTGTTTGTCTGTATTAAAGAAAATCGGTAAAATAAAATCCCATCTTCCGACAAACCATAAAGATACCGCCCTTTTCATCAATATTAAAATATGGGTATAATATGGCCGTTCTATGCAGATTTTAGGATTTGCATCCTAATCGAATACATGTATAATCGCTGCCTTCGGTTCTGTTTCGTCTGCAATTGAACGTTTTGTATAACTTGCAAATATTAATTGATCGGTCACTTTTACATTTGTGTAATAAACTTTCCATTTGGATACATCGCCATGAAAATATCTAAAATTTATATTTTTATCCGTTGTTGAAAACGACATATGTTTGGTAGATCGTTTATGGATATTATATGAAGCTGATCTATATACAGCATATCCAATACAAACCTTGACAGATCTGGTTTAACTACTGAAAATCATGACATAGCACGTGTATATCGTGCCATATCGGATGATGTTTCAAAAAGTGGTTCCCGATAAATAATCTCGTCATTCTGAGGATGAAATTTGATAAACTCCATATTGTTGAGCGTTCATTAAATCCACATAATAAGGAGTCGTTAATATAAATCCAATTGGAGGTATAGCCTAATTTCTTTAATTCATAATCTTTTTCTATAAATATACCGCCCCGTCAGGTTTACGCGGATTTCCGTCCAGAATATCCGCGTGTAAATAACCTGCTTATTCACATGAACAGTATATCTTTGTTGTGCTACTGCACCACAGTATTACAACCTACGGTGTCGAAACGTCCGGTGAGATCCGTTTCGTGTCTGCAATGACCCGGCGTATCCGTACATATAATTTCACGGGCGCCGTGCATATAAACATACATTATATAACCCGAATAGGTAGAACCATTTTTATTTCATTTTTTCATCCGGCTGTTCCGGATTTATTTGCCGGCAGCAGTATTGTTGGCAAACAGCGCAAACTATCCGTTCACAACAGTTTGAAGAGCAATACGGCGTTGCAGCCTCCGAATCCGGAGAGCATTTTCAGGCAATAGGGTTGGCTGGCAGCGGCAGGCGCGCGTGTTACGCTGATGGGGCAGTCGTTGTCCGGTTCGGAAAAACCGAGCGTCGGCAAGACGGTACGGGCTTGCAGCGCACGGTGGGAGATGATGCTTTCCAGCACGCCCGCCGCTCCCAGCGTGTGACCGAAGTATCCTTTGAGGCTGTTCACCGGCACGGTGTTCAATCCCGCACGGGCGAGGGCGGCGGATTCCATGGCGTCGTTGTAGAGTGTGGCAGTGCCGTGTGCGTTGACGAAGGCGATTGCGTCGGCGGGAATGTCCTGCAACACGTACCGCAAGGCGCGGAAACAGCCTTCGCCGGTGCGCGAAGGTCCGGATATGTGGTTGGCGTCGTTGCGGACGGCGCCCCGCAACAGGGCGACGTCGCCCGCACAACCCTGCTCTTCCTGCCTGTAGATGACGGTGGCGGCGGCTTCGCCGAGATTCAGACCGGCGCGGGAAACGTCAAACGGACGGCACATCTCCTGCGACAATGCCTTGAACGACTGAAACCCCGAAATGATGAAACGCGACAACAGGTCAACGCCCGTCACCACCGCATAATCATACGCTCCCGAATGGAGTGCGCGCATGGCGGCAATCTGTGCGGATGCTCCGGAAATACAGGCATTGGAGACCACTACCGGGACATTCGGGTTGCCGAAATATGTGGCAAGCAACTGCGCCGAGTGCCACAGGTAAAGGTGTTCGCGCCCGTAGCGTCGCTCGCGTTCATCCAGCAAATGCACATTCCCTTTGGTGGATGAAAAAACGAAGAGGACGCGGGGATGGGACAGGTCAATCTGCGCTTCCTCCGCCGCCTTACCTGCCGACAGTATTGCCGCCTGTTCCAATGGCGTGCAGTTGTCCGCATGATGGCAAACGTCCGCAAAAGCGTCACGCAGCCGTTCCCTGTCAATCAACGAAGCCATGAATGCTTCGGGCACATCCATGAGAGCGCCTTCGTGGCGGCGCAATCCGGAACGCCCTTCGCCCACCGCCCGAAAATTTTCTTCCGTCGTGAATCCCAACGGTGAAATGATGTTATCGCCTGCCCGGATCAGCATAGTCCGTGCCGTTGTTTCCATTCCGTGTAAAACGGCGGATTTGTCCACATCAATTGGTAATCCCTGTCAAGAAACACCTGTACGGACGATCCGGTGGTCAGTAACCCGTTGTCGCCGGCGTTGCGTATCTCATAGTCAAAAATGATTTTGGCGGCTTCGGTGTTGCGGAAAGTGATGTCAATACGGGCTTTTTCTCCGAAATGCAACGTTTTTTTGTAACTGAATTGCAAATCCACTAATGGTGCATAACAGCCGTTGTCGAAGATGTCCAGGTACCCCAATCCGTACTTTTTCCCGAACTCTTCGCGGGCGTCTTCAAAATAGAGGGCATACGCGCCGTGCCACACAATGTTCATAGAGTCCACCTCGCTGAAACGGACGGTTATGTCCCTGGATGCCTTTAGCGTGTTCATGGTTTACCGTTTCTTTCTGCATACAATCACCGAATGCCCCTCTCCCAGCCCGTCGTGAATGGTTTCTGCCGTCAGACCTGCCGCTTCCACACAGCGCAGGAGGTCTTCGGAATGGTACATTTTGCTGTTGCCGTTTGCCAGTGCGGTGAAATACAGGCTAATTTGCGTCAAACAGTAAGCGGCGGTTTCAAAACACTGTCTGTCCCAAAGGGTTTCCATGATGAACAATACGGCGGCATCCGTCATAGATGAGGCAGCCCTTGCGAGGATGCCGGTAACTTCTTCCTCAGAGAAGCAGTCCAGAAACTGGCTCATCCAGATGACGTCGAATCCGTCGGGGAAAGGGACGGTTTTGTCCAGCAGGTTGGCTCCGTGACCGGAAATTCTGTCAGCGCCTTTTGCACCGGCAGTGTGCTGTTTCATCAGTTCCAGTTGCTGCGGCAAATCCATGACGGTGACTTTCACGTCGGGATCGTAGTCCACGCAACGTAAAGCCCATCGTCCCGTGTTGCCGCCCACATCGAGCAGCGTACGGGGATTGTGTGCAAAAATAATGCGTAATGCTTCGTCAAAAGATCGGTCGGAATAGTAATGGTCGAAAGCGAACCAACTTTTCCGCACCTGTTCCGGCAAGGAGGACAAACCTTCATAAATGGTCGCCCAGTCGCCGAAAGCTTTCAATCCTTCGGGTTTTCCGTTCAGCAATGCTTCCTCAAGCCTGAACCAGCCCAGATAGTTCACGTCGTGGTTGAAATCCATGTCCACCTTCACCAGCGGATCATTGAGCAGAAACCATCCCACTTTGGATGCTTCAAAGCGTCCTTCCCTGTACAATACCGTGCCTGTAGTAAGCGACGACTCCATCAAAACCTGCACTGCATAACGCGAAAGTTTTGTTTTTTCCACGATTTCGTCAATTGTCATTCCTTCCTGAGCGTCCGTCAGTAACTGCAAAATGCCGGTTTTGATCATTATCCGCGCCACCTGAAACACGACGGGTCCGAAAGATATTTCGTGTGCCATCCGCTGTGCATCGTAGGCAGACACGTTACTTTTGGCATATCTTTTTTCTAAAGCGGGAAATAATTTCATCATACGTCAAAATAAATGTTATTGGTTACCTGCTTTGGATTCCATATAATCGCAAAATTGCCGGAAATTGCGGACGTCGGTCATCTCTTCAGGTTTGATTTTGAATCCTAAATTACGTTCCACTATGACCACAATATCAATAAAATCCAGACTGTCTATACCCAAATCTTCTTTTAACAGAGCCTCATGAGTGATCAGTTTCTCATCCACTTCAAATTCTTCGATCAGGAAATTCTTGACAATTGCTTCTATTTCTTCTCTTTTCATAATAATTGATGATTTTTTAGAGTTACCGCTCCGGTTTTTTGACCACCAGCGCACTGTTGGTGCCGCCGAATCCGAAAGAATTGGACAGAAACATGTTAATGTCCGTTTCCTTCGTTTCGGAGGCAATATTGAGTTTTTGCGAATATTCGTCCGGATGATCGAAGTTGATGTTCGGTGCGATAAAGGAATTTTGCATCATCAGCGTCGAATAGACGATTTCGCTGGCTCCCGCCATCCAGCATTCATGTCCGGTCATGGATTTGGTGGAACTGATGAAAGGACGGGAAGCGCCAAAAACTTTATTGAGCGCCATTGCTTCAAACATGTCTCCTTGCGGCGTGGAAGTGGCGTGAGCGTTAACGTAATCAATGTCCGCCGCCGATGCTCCGGCATCCTTCAATGCGCGTTCCATCGCTATGGCACAGCCTTGATAACTCGGTTGGGATATCTGCATTCCGTTGGACGAAAAACCGTATCCCGTAATTTCGGCATAAATGGTGGCGCCACGTTTAACGGCATGTTCATAATCCTCCAGAATCAGGCTTGCCGCGCCTCCGCTGGGTACCAGTCCGTCCCGTCCGGCGTCGAAGGGGCGGGACGCTTTGCCGGGATTGTCCGTCCGGACGGAGAAGGTCCTCAGGGCGTCAAAACTTGCCATCGAGTATTTATTGGTTTCCTGTGCGCCGCCGCACAGCACAATGTCCTGCAATCCCTGCCTGATGAAGATGCAACCCAGCCCGATGGCGTGAGAACTGCTGGCGCAGGCGGCGCTGACGGTCATATTGATGCCGCGCAGTTTGAAAATGGTGGACAGGTTCATGGTGACGGTAGAATTCATGGAACGGAATACGGCTTCAGAACCCAGCAACATGGTGTCTTTTCGCTCTTCCATGATGATGTGCGTGTCCACTACCGCTTTTGCCGAAGAATCGTTGCCGTAAATGATGCCAGCTTCGTTATCCGCGAGGTAATCCGCATCCATACCGGCGTTTTTTAAGGCTTCAACGGTTGCCATATAGGCATATTCGCCCGATTCTGCCAACCCGATGCGCAGTCGTCTGTCCAGCATACTTCTGATGATAACGGGCGGATCGACGATGCCCGTCAGTGGGGAACGATAACCGTACTTCGTGCGTTCCGGATCAATGCCTATGCCCGATCTTCCCGCATACAGTGATGTTTTCACGTCCTCAATATTTTTCCCGATGCAGGAATAAATACCCATTCCCGTTATGGCAACTCTCCTGTTCATAGTGCTTGTTCAAGTATAAAGTCCGCCGTTGATGGAGATGACTTCTCCCGTGATGTACGCAGCCTGTGCGGATGCCAGAAAGACAACCAAATCGGCGACTTCTTGCGGTTTTCCGAATCTTCCCGCAGGAATCAGTTTTTTCAGCGACTGATCGTCCAAATCCTTGGTCATGTCCGTTTCGATGAAACCGGGCGCCACTACGTTGACGGTAATGTTCCGTGCGCCGACTTCCTGAGCCAGCGCTTTGGAAGCTCCGATGAGTGCCGCTTTGGCTGCGGAGTAGTTGGTTTGTCCCGGTAAGCCTTTGATGCCTGAGAGCGACGCCACATTGATGATGCGCCCCCAACGTTTGATGAGCATGGATTTCAGCACACGGCGCGTGATGTAGAAAAATCCGTTCAGGGTGATGTCCAGCACGCTGTGCCACTGTTCGTTTTGCATGAAAATCATGCTGTTATCCAGCCTGATGCCCGCATTATTGACCAGCACGGCAATATGGTCGTCGGGATGTTTTTCCATCCATGCGTCCAACATATTGTCAGCAACCGTGCCGTCAGACACATCAAAAGGGAACAACTCCGCCGTTCCTCCTTTGGCTTCTATCTCGGATTTAACACTCTCCGCCTCTTTTTTGCCCGACTTGAAATTGATCAACACAGGATAGCCTGTTTCCGCAAGTTTCAGACAGATTGCCCGTCCAATACCTCTTGATCCGCCCGTCACAAGTGCATATTTCATTTTTGATAACCTGATTTCAAATATTCCGTAATCTTTTTTATCGCCTGATAATGAGGGATGTCTTCCACAAAAACGGGAAAAATTTCCCTTATCTCCCGATATATTTTTTGCGTTTTGAACGACAATTGCCCTTCTATTTTCAAATAATCCACCGCCTGTGCCAGCGCCATGAAATGTATCGCCATCACCTGAAAAGCGTTTTCAATCACCGTTTTTGTGATTTGCGCGGCATTAGTGCCCATGCTGACAATGTCCTGGTTGTCGTTGTTGTTGGGGATACTGTGCACATACATCGGGTTGGACAGCATCTGCGATTCGGCGGTGGTGGACGTGGCGGTGAATTGTGCCGCCTGCAAGCCGTAATTCAGCCCTTTCACACCCAAATTTCCGAACGGCGGGAGAATGTTGTTGATGCGGTCGTGGAAAAGATAGTTCATTTGCCGTTCCGCAAGCATCGTCAATTTGGCAACGGCTATTTTCAGTTTATCCATTTCGAAAGCCACATAATCGCCGTGAAAATTTCCGCCGTGAAAAACGTTTCCCGCCATGCGATCCACAATGGGATTGTCGCTTGCCGAATTGATTTCGTTCATCAGCACCGTTTCGGCGCTGTCCGTTTCGTCGGCAACAGGTCCAAGTATCTGCGGCACACACCGCAGGGAATAGTATTCCTGCACCTTGTCCTTAATGTATTCTTCTTCGGTACGGTGTTGATAAAAGCATTCTTCCCGTTTGCGGATTCTTTTCGTTCCCGCCAAAGTTTCCAGCATTTTGCGGGACACCGTTTGTTGCCCCGGATGCCGCTTGGTACGGTTCAGTTCCGGCGAAAAGTAATCGTCGAACGAAGCGGTTATTTCATTGGTCAGGCACGAAGCGGATATAGCCCAATCCAGCAACCTTTTGGCGTAAATCAGGTTAATCAGTCCGATGCCGGTCATTGCCGAAGTGCCGTTTGCCAGCGCCAATCCTTCGCGGATGTGCATCCGCACGGGTTGCAAGCCGAGTTCGTCCATCACCGATTTGGCAGGACGGCACTGCCCGCCGAACGTTACCTCTCCCTCGCCTATCAAACACAGCGCCAGATGCGCCAACTGTACCAGATCGCCACTTGCGCCCACACTGCCGTGTTCAAAGATGAGCGGATAAATGTCGCGGTTGATAAAATCCGCCAGCAATATCACTACCTCCGGATGAATACCGGAATATCCTCTCAGAAATGTGTTCAATCGGGCAAGCATCACCGCCTTAACGTACATTTCGGGCAACAACGCGCCCGTTCCCGTACTATGGCTTCTGATGAGGTTGTATTGAAGCTGCTCTCGAAACCGGTCGCTCACACGATATTGCGCCATCGGGCCAAATCCGGTATTGATGCCGTATATCAACTTCTCTTCCGAAAATCTCCGGAGAAAATCGAATCCCGCCTTGACGTTGTCCAAAACTTTTGCATCTAATTCAATCAACTCACGATTAAAAAGAATCGCTTCCACCTGATCCAATCGCAGGTCATTATCAATCTTCACACCCACTTTTTGAAAAATTTTTCGCAAAAATACAAAAGTTATGCCACATATTCATCCACCCCGCCGAATAATTATCATAAAATGCCTATTTCAGGCTTAAGCATAAGTTTGAGGTGAGATAAACTCAACCGGATATTTTTTTGTTCTCTTGCGTCGAACCCGTATTAACGAAATATTTCATGTATCTTTCATTCGTAAAAAAACTTTTTTTCATTTCATGCGCTTGGAAAACACGAGTT
This sequence comes from Bacteroidales bacterium, assembly GCA_031270985.1. GTDB lineage: Bacteria > Bacteroidota > Bacteroidia > Bacteroidales > UBA4181 > JAIRLS01. The sequence goes on from JAISWR010000078.1 coordinate 22,484, forward strand.
TTTCATGTAATTTTGTGCACGTCAAGGCCACATACTTTTTCCATAAAATTTACCGGAATAATAGGGCTAAACACTCTGTTTAAAAAACAAAGGTAATAATTGTACTTCGAGTACGGTACGGTAAGCCGATAAAGTCGCTGTGGCCTTGATTTTTATTTCCGCGCTTGGAAAACACGAGTTTTTCGGCTAAATCTTTTTTTGAGGCGCTAATATATCGCACAAATTATAAACTGTCCGTACACTAAAGCCTACGGTTAATAAAGTGTCGTCCCTGCGGGACTTAGTCATTGATGTGATGGCTTGTCCGTAAGCTAAAGCATACGGTTAATAAAGTATCGTCCCTGCGGGACTTTTCGTTGATGTGATTGCTCGTCCGTAAGCTAAAGCAAATAGTTTTCGGGCAGACACTATATAGGGCGAATTGTTTTGAGGCAAGCATCAGGTTCAAATCCTTCATCGTTCACTCCGTTCTTTCCACCGTTCCGTTCACTTTCAATCGAATCACTTCGATATTTTCCAGACCGTCGTTATCGACCACTTTGACGGCGATGTGATGAACTCCGGCTTTCAGTTTATGACGCTGCCGGCCTTCGCGGTCGATAATGACCGAAGCGCGAAAACCTTTATCGGCTGAATACTCAAAGTCCCACGAATAAAATTCTATCCCCGCTTCGCTTTGACCGGCGGCTACAAATTCTATCTCGCGAACGCCTTTGCTGTCGCGCGACTGTTCGTTGATTTCGACCGTAATATCCGGCTTTTTTGAAACCGGCACAATTTCTTCGACCGTAACCAGTTTGATAATAATATTTTCTTTCAGTTTCAACCGCGCTACTTCTTCAACCGCCCCTTTGCTGAACGAAAAGGCGATAATATAACCGACAGGTTTGCCCGTTGCAATATTTTTATCAAACAATGCGCTGTCATAGCGTTTGGCTGCCGTAGGAAATTTGTCAACCACATCGCGAACAATCCCGTCGGAACGTTTAACCTGTATCGGCGTTCCGTCCGCCGTTTTGCCGTCCACGCCTTTGTCGCCACCCTTTTTGTTTTGCGGAATACCTCCGAAATGCGTAATAATGAAACTTTCAAATTCAAAAGCATTTTGGTAGCGCAAGGTGTCGTAATCATATTTATGCAGTTGAACGATGAACGGAGCGCTGAACAGGTCGCGTTGCCTGTCCAAACGCAGTTCCGTAACTTTTATTGCCTGCACGGACTGGTCAATGCCTGTCCATTTTCTGCCGAGTTTGTCGGCAACGGCAATCGTTGTGCCGCCGCCTACAAAGGGATCGAGAACTACGTCGCCTTCGTTGCTTGCCATTTTTATGATTCGTTCAAGCAGGGCAAATGGTTTTTGAGTGGGGTAGCCGATTTTTTCAGGATTATTCCCGGTTAAATGCGTTATTTCCCAGACATCTCTTGGAACGCCGTGATTGATATTAAATCCCTTCAATTCATCATCAGTGTTTATGATAGTGGATGCGCTTCCTGCAAAATATTTATTGCTTACAAAACCATCGGCATCTGCATATTTCCCCCATCTTTTCAACGTATTTCCACTTGGCGGATAATCATTTTGATCGGGATGTATCAGGAAATCTTTGCTCTTGGCATAAACAAAAATAGTGTCGTGGTCTCTGCCGAGATGATGTGAAGAAGCTTTCAAAGTTGTTTTATACGACCACACAATTTCGTTCCGGAAATTATTTTTTCCGAAAATCTTATCCAGGATTTCTACTCTGATATAAGCGTCGGCGTGCCAGTCACAATGCAAAAAGATACTACCCGTAGGTTTGAGTATGCGGTGCATCTGTTCGACCCGCTCTCTGAGCCATGCGATATAATGGTCGATACCGCCCGCCCAACGGTCTTGAAAACTTCGGACTTCGCCTTCATCTCCCCAGATTACTTCGTAGTTACGGTTCGAAAAGAACGGCGGGTCGAGATAAATCAAATCCACCGTTTCGCGCTCTATTTTTTTCAGGACTTCAAGATTGTCGCCCAATATCAGTTTATTTATCATATTTAATGAAAATTTTATGGGAGCAAAAGTAATAATTTTTCGATAAGTGGAGGGGGTATCCGAAGGACGGTGTGGTTTTCTCGACTGAGCAAAACCTGACACTGTCAATGTCCCTGCGGGACTTAGTCGTTGTCCTGCGTTTCCCGCCTGTGGAGGTGTCCGAAAGACGGTGTGGTTTTCTCGACTGAGCAAAACCTGACACTGTCAAAGTCCCGCAGGGACGATACTTCCTGACTTCGCCACTGGGACACCCAAATACAAATAAACCTTTGTAGAAGCGAATATTTGTAGCAAAAATATTTTTTATGTTCAAATATGCGATTCTACAATGTTCAAAATAATAAAAAAAAGAATGGGACACCCAAGTGTCAAAGTCAGGGCATAAAAGCGAATAAAATCCGAAAATCTGCAAACATTTTTTCATTTTCGCCTACTCTTGAGTGAAGTTTAACCATTTGTTAGGCTCTGCCTGCGTGCGTATCCATTCGGCAACAAGAACATCTTCCGGCCACGGATAACGGTCTTCGGCAAAATAATCATCATAAGTTAGATAATCAATAATGCGGCCAACGTAAGTAGCTAAAGATGTGGTAAGCGGACAATCGGCGAATGTCAGACAAACTCTGCCCTTAATCTTATCATCACCAAAAAACTTGATATTAGGATGCCAAACATCCGTGATAAACTTGAATATCGGCAGCCCATCCACTCTTGGATATAATTCGGGCAACTCTATTGTCATTCTGTGTTTATTTCCGAAAATAGGAGTTTCCAAACCCTGTTCGTTTTTAGGGTTAACCCCGACAATTGTCTTTAAATTGAATATGATTTCATATTTTTCGGGCAGTTTCGATTTGGCATTCTGTTTTTTTACTATAATAGCCGTAATGCGACTGTCGTCGCTGTATTTTTTGTCCAGCATATCCCACTCTTTGAATAGGCGTCTATCCCTGCCTTGGTACTCTTCTTTTCTGTATTTATCTATTTCTCTTGCCATTTTTATTTGCTTTACATAAGATTAGCGC
>JAISWR010000011.1 GCA_031270985.1 Bacteroidales bacterium
CATCAGCGACTAAGTCCCGCAGGGACGACACATCAGGAGTATCTGTTTCTACCAACATTATGTCCCTTCAGGACATGAAATCGAACCGTTACATGCTATTTATTTCGCGTGCCTTAATATGAGTTACTTTCTTGTAAACCGTTTTCTCGTTTTTTCAAAGGAGAAATAGCATGCCATGGTAATCCATCCAATAAGAAAATAACGCCACCATCCGTGAGGAACTTCATGCAATAGACGATCGGTTTCATGCATTCCAACGGGTATGAAGATCAAAAAGGTGACAATCATAAAGATATCCCGACGTTTCATCACTTTCCCTATATTTTCAACTATTTGTTTCATCTTTCATGTGTTTTTTGATTCTGTTATGCATAAAAAAATAGACTATGAGCAAAAATCGATAAAAATCCACTGCCCAAATTAGGATATTATGATGACAAAAGTACGATAAAAAAATAAAAATGCAAAAAAAATGCAAAAAAATCAAAAAAAGTGCGGGAGGTAGTATAATCATTTGATATAAAGCGCTTTGTCGATGAATAGACGGCGAGGACGTCCAGCGCCCCGATCTCCGGATGCTTCGCCGGACATTCGCTTTTGTCTTTCTTCATGCGCAAGGGGAGGAGTGCAAATTTCCACACATTTTTTACGAAATAAAATCATTGATATTCAACATAATACATGAAACCCGCAAAAAAAATTATTTTTTTTTGATGTTTTTTTTGGACGAACTATTGTTTTTTGGAAATTTGCGCTTATATTTGCAACGATTTTTTATGAGAGGGGAAATGGTTTCGGAAATGTCAAGGAAATTAGTTGTTTTAGTGATGATGTAGAGAAAAAATGAGATTTTTTACCCATAAATATGTGCTTGAATCTCTGTTGAATAGGAAGTTTGGCACGATTTTTGCAGAGAGAGAGAGAGAGAGAGAGAGAGAGAGAGAGAGAGAGAGAGAGAGAGAGAGAGAGAGAGAGATGTAACTGTCTTTCAGTTATTGTATTATATATGCCACAGCATGTCGGGACATGCTGTGGCTTTTTTGTTGCTACCCCTACGGTTTGTGTGCCGTAACAGTTTCCACCCGTCTTCTATCCGTTTGTTCATCCATTAAATTAAAATTATTATTATATGAATCATGTTTTTATCAAATCTTCGTTAGCGTTGTTTGTAATGCTACTGCTGGCGCAGTGCCAAAAAGAGCGCGATGTTTATTATGAGGCGCCCGATTGGATAGGTAAGCCTGTTTACGAGACCTTGCAGGATGAAGGGCGTTTCGGCAAGTATTTGCAACTTGTCGACAAGACGCGCTATGCGTTGTCCTTGAAAGGTAACGGGCTGTGGACCGTGTTTGCCCCCAATGATGCTGCCGTGGACGCATGGCTGAGTGAAAAAGGCTATGCATCGGTGGATGCGGTTCCCGCATCGGAAGCGGGGAGTATTGTGGCTTATTCTCTGCTGTTCAATCAGTTCGAGTTTAGTCGTTTGGCGAATATCTTGAATAACGGTTGGGATACAGTCGTTTACAGTATGAAAAAGAGGACGCCTTACTACAAAACCATCCGCAAGGAGTTTTACAGGGGCGACTCCGTTTGGGTAGTGGATCCCACCACCAACAGCAGTCCGTATATTGCCGTGAATGACAACAACTATCGTTATTTGCCGTTTTATCTGGACAAATACTTTAAGGCACAATCCCCTGCGCTGACCGAAGACGACTATAGGTTCTTTTATCCGAACAGCACCTATACGGGAAAAAATATTCAGCGGGCTTCGGTTTTGAAAGAGGATATTTCGGCGGCTAACGGCATCATCCATGAAGTGGACAGGGTAAATGAGCCATTGCCCACCCTGGAGGAAATACTGGGCGCTGATGAACGGTATTCCGTATTCCATCGTTTGATCACATCCACCAATGACGTGGGCGAGCCGAATTTTTATTCGTATGAACCGGCTACGGAAACGGTATTGAATTATTACATGAAGATGTTCCCGTCTTTGAACATACAGCAATTGTATATTAAGACCTATTGGTCGCGCTTGGGAATATCTTTGAACATGGATAGATACCAGGAACCGGGGACAACCCAGACGAGCAGTCAGGCGATTGTGGACTGGGAGAGCGGCGGGTACACCGAATTTGTGCCCAACGATGCCGCCATAGCGGATTTTTTCAACACTAAACTCGCCTCGTACGGTTATCCGGCCATAGATTCCTTGCCTTCCGCCGTCCTGAAATATTTTCTGAACGCTCAATTGGTGGGTTCTTTAGTTTGGCCTCGCGGCAATTTCAAGCTGGTCAAGAATGCGGGAGGAGACTATTTGAACGGAATGGGCGAAGAGGGGCCGGAACTGGACAGAAACGTGTACAGCGATATACGTCCGGCGAGCAACGGTTTTTTCTACGGTGGAAGCCAGTACATCAGGAGCCGCTATTTTGAAACGGTTTATACCGAAATCTTGTTGCGTTCCGCCGGTACTCTTTCTCTCATGTACAGAGCATTTCAGAATTATTTTGCAGAGACTTTGGTTTCCGAATTGACCAATTGTATACTGAACTATTACCCTAATGTGGATTATACGGTACTGTTGCCTGAGAATGACGCATTTGCCGCCGAAGGGCTCGAATTGAACGGCAGTAACGTGTTTATACACAACGCATGGGAGACAGCCGGCGGCACATTTACCAATACGCGCGTGCAACGCTTGATGCGGTCGCATATTTTCAGACGCACCAAATCCCCGGACGCCAACAAAGCCACAAGCCTGACCGAGTTCAGCGGCGGACTTGCCGAATATGGCGGATATGGCTATGCCGTAAATGACTATGGCGACATGATTCGTTTCAAGAACAACCAGCTTCAGATGCTTGGCAATTACGATGCGGGCGACTGGGTGACGGTAACGCCGAGGAAAACGTTTTTGAACGGACAGGTGTTCACGGTGGACAAAATGTTGCAGTATTCCGTTTGTACGGCGGTAGGTACGTGCGCTCCGAAGACAATGCGGGAATACATTATAGCCGCAGGCGCGAGAAACGCGAACGTATCCAAATATGTGGACTACATGTCCTATTTGTTGCCGACCGGTAATAACATTGCGAATATAGAATTGGCTACGGACAGGGCGTGGACATTGCTTATGCCCACCAATACGGCTATTGATCAAGCCGTTGCCGATCATGTGCTTCCCACGATTACCGATGTGAAAAACACGAGCCTGCCTGTTGATACATTGAATAAAGCCATCAGGTTTTTCAAGTATCACATCATTCCGGACGAACTCTACATGGACGAGGGCTATCCATGTGTGTTGCTGAAAAACGGAAGCGTACAGGATTCTCTGCCCGTAGTGACCAACTACAGGAATGACGCCAATCAAAGCACCTATCTGATGATAGATAAGACGGATGCCACCAGCAAACACCTGCGTTTTTCGACTTATGACCCGAAAGCGAAGAACCAGCCGTGGGCAAATAGGAGAGTGGTTGCCGTGATACGGGGCGAAGACCGGAGCAATCAGTTCGGTGCACGGGCAGTATTGCATGAGGTAGATGATTATTTAGTATATAAGAACATTGAAAATAATTAATTTATGAAAAGAATGAAACAATTAGTCAACAGCTTTCTGTTGGTCGTGTTTGCATGTAACTGGGTTATGGCCCAGGAGAGGATTTTGATTCGGGGAACGGTGACCAACAAGGCAGATAAAAGCGAAACGTTGGTAGGAGTGACTGTTGCCGAAACGGACAGGGAGAACCGTATTGTCCGTGGCGTTCAAACCGACATGAACGGCAATTTCAGTATCTCCGTCAATAACGTTGTGGGAGAAAAACTCGTGTTTTCCTATGTGGGTTTCCAGTCCCAAACGGTGGCGATTGGAAATCAGGCGGTAGTTAATGTGACATTGGAAGAAGAAGCCGCCCAGTTGGGCGAGGTGGATATTATCGGACAGCGCAAAATCACGGTTGGGGCGTTAAGCGTGGACGAACGGGACATGACGAATGCCTACAGCAGGCTGGATGCCAAAGATGTGGATGCCCTACCCGTATCGTCCATAGACGAAGCCTTGCAGGGACGTATGGCAGGTGTGGACATCGTGGCGAACTCGGGACAGCCGGGATCGGGTATGTCTATCCGTATTCGCGGTACCACATCGATCAACAACAATTCCGATCCATTGATCGTGGTGAATGGCATTCCATACGAGACCAACCTTACGGATGATTTTGACTTTGCCACTGCCGATGAGGAGATGTATTCGCAATTGTTGAATATCTCGCCGAGCGACATTCAGGATATCACCGTGCTGAAGGATGCCGCCTCTACGGCGCAGTACGGCAGCCGTGGCGCCAACGGGGTGTTGATGATTAAGACCAAAAGGGGCGCTATGGGCAAACCCCGACTCACATACAGTGTGAAAGGGACGTTGTCCATACCGCGAGACGCTATTCCGACCTTGAACGGCGACGAATATTCTACGCTGATTTTGGAAGAACACATGAATGCCGGAATGCCGCTGAATTTAACGACTTATCCGGAATTTGCGAGAGACCCCAACAATCCGTATTATTTTTATAACTACGGGCAAAACACCGATTGGGTGGATTTGGTGCAACAGAATGCATTCAGGCACGATCACTCGTTTGCCTTGTCGGGCGGTGGACAGCGCGCTCAATATAGGATTTCACTGGGCTATCTGGATGAAAAAGGCAATTTGCTTGAAACCGGCTATAAGCGTTTCACTACCACGCTGGATTTGAACTACAATATTTCCGATAATTTGCGGGTTGTGGCGCGTGTCAGTTATACGCACGGCGACAGGTATGCGCCTTTTACCAACGTGTTGGGCAACACCTATACGAAGATGCCCAATCAGGCGGTGTATCAGTTTGCCGAGGACGGAACGCAGATGCCCGTCTATTTTTCACCCGAAAGTACGCCGCAGGGACAGTACTCCGGCGGCGTGTACAATCCTTTGGCGATGACCTATCACAGCAGTATGGACACAAAGGATGACCGCGTACGTCCCGACTTCACCATCCAGTACAGCATCTTTCCCGGTGTGTTGCAATATCAGGGCGTAGTCAGTTTTGACATTTCCACCAATAAAAGCAAAGGCTTTTTGCCGCAGATAGCCACGGGGCGTCCGTGGACGGAAGCTACGGTGAACCGTACCCAGGAGTCGGAATCCGAAAGTTTCATCGTTCAGATTCAGAACATGTTGACCTTCACGCCAAAAATTAGCAGTAATGTGGAATTCATGGGCGTTGCACGATTGAATACCAATGATAGACGGTCGGAGTCTTTTTCGGGAACCACCGCAAACAGTGCGTCTATTTATTTGGGAGACATGTCGAATCCCGCGCGTATCATCAGCGTAAACTCCGGCTTGTCGCAGACCAGAGATATGAATGGCGTATTTACCGCCCACTGGAAATTTTGGGATAAATATGTGATTGACGGAACTTTAGCCTTAGAAGGCAATTCCAAATTCGGACCCGGTTACCGGTTTGGCTTGTTTCCCAGTGTTTCCGGACGATGGAGGGCCTCAAGCGAACCTTTCCTGAAAGATTTGAAATTCCTGAATGATTTGAGTCTTCGGGGAAGTTACGGTATAAGCGGTAAGGCGCCCGGCAGCAGTTATCTCTACATGAATCGCTACAACTCATTTAATTATAGTTATTTGGGCGATGTGGGCATATATCCTGCCAGTATGGAGTTGAAAAACCTGCGCTGGGAAAGAAGCAGTGAGGTGAATCTGGGCTTTAACCTGATTATGTGGAACAACCGGATCAATGTGGATTTCGACTGGTACCACAAAGTGACCAACGACTTGATGTTTAGCGGTGTTACCATTCCCGACATTTCCGGGGTCAGCACCATCAATATGAATGTGGGCACCTTGGAAAACAACGGTTGGGAGTTGAGCGTGTTCACCACTCCGGTGCGTTCCAAAGACTGGCAGGTTGATTTCCGTTTCACTTTGAGCCGCACCGAAAACATGGTGACCAGTCTGAGCAAGAACATTCCCCTGTCCGCTACGCCGACTGCTGCAAACGGTAACTATCTGGCACGCATACAGGAAAATAACCCGCTGGGATCTTTCTATGGCTACCGTTACAAAGGCGTTTATTTGAATGCTGACGAAACCATTGCCCGCGACGCCAACGGCGAAAAAATTTACAGCTACAATGAAAAGGGGTATCCCGAGGCGGTGCAAATGCAGTTCTGGTATCCTACCAACGGTTACGTATTTGAAGCCGGCGATGCTAAATATGAAGACATTAATCATGACGGCAATATCGACTTCATGGACATTGTCTATCTGGGCAACGCCAATCCCATACTGACGGGCGGTTTCGGACCCACCATCAAGTACAAACGCTTTTCCATCGAAGGATATTTCTATTTCCGCTATGGGTTCGATATTATCAACTCCACCAAAATGAACATGGAAAAAATGCACAGGTTTGATAATCAAAGTACTGCGGTTCTGCGCAGGTGGAGACATCCCTATAACGATCCGTCGGAGGCTCCCGCTGATTTGTTGCCCAGAGCGCTCTACAACAAAGGCTTTAACTGGCTGGGGTCGGACAGGTTTGTGGAGGACGGTTCTTTCCTCAAATTTAAATCGCTGACCATCCGTTACGCCTTCAACCGCGACTTGCTGAAAAAAATCGGTTTAACCGACCTGAGCGTTAACTTCACCGCGTACAACCTCTACACGTGGACAAAATACACCGGCATGAATCCGGAAGTGAGCGCGCGCCCGAGCAATAGCGCTACGGGTTTGTACTCCATCGGATATGACAATTCCAAAGCCCCGAGCAATATGGATTTCTCGCTGGGTTTGAACGTGACTTTCTAAACCAAAAATTTTAAAATACGAACGATATGAATTTTAATACTGATAAAAAGCAAAAATCCCCTTTCGTAGGATTAAAAACGTTGATGGCGGGTCTATCCTGCATCGTGGCGCTCTCGCTCGCCTCCTGTGATAAGTGGTTGGATTTGAGACCCTACGACGGCGTGGTGGAAGATGAATACTGGAATACCAAGGAAGACGTTTATTCCGCGCTCATCGGCTGTTATTCTTCCTTACTGACTCAATCGCTTGTAACCAATATGATTTATTGGGGCGAGTTGCGTGCGGACATCTTAACGGGGGCGTCCAGTGCGTCCACCAATGTGCTGGACGTTGTACGCGGAGAGATTACACCCGAAAATACGATTGTCAAATGGGATCAGTTCTACAAAACCATTAACTATTGTAACAAGGTAATCGAAAAGTCCGAGTTGGTTAAGGGGAAAGACAAGTCTTTCACCGACATCCTTTACAGGAGATACTACGCCGAAGCGGTGGCCATCCGCAGCCTGATGTACTTCTATCTGGTGCGCTCTTTCTCCGATGTTCCCTATGTGACGGTTGCATCCAACGACGACCAGCAGGATTACTACTTGCCCAAAATTTCGGGCGCGAGCATCTTGACGCAGGAAGCGGAACGCTTGGAGGCATGTATCAATGACTTCGAGACCAACTTCGGCAGGACGGATATGAACAAAGGTCGTATTACGCGATGGGCGGCGTTGGCGCTGCTGGCAGATATCTATTTGTGGCAGGATAATTATGCCAAGTGCTCCGAGAAATGTACGGAAATCCTCAATTCCGGACAGTTTGTGCTCATTCCGGTGGGTAAAACGAAACAATATATTTCGGATGAATCGGGAGTGATTGTTGATACGGCATATTACCCCATTTCGGGCGACAGGGATGCTTTGTTCGAACAGTTGTATGTCTCGGGAAATTCGCTGGAAAGCATTTTTGAATTGCAGTATCCCAAAAGCGACGAGGTATTGGGAAATCCTTTCTTCAGTTTGATGAATTCAACATCCAACCGTCCTGTGATGATACCCAATGAAGAGGTTTTGGATGCCTCGATTTTCCCGCCATACGAGTTGGACGGTGAGGTGATAGACATACGGGGAAGAGATTTTTCGTACAAAACAGGCTTTGTCTCGAAATGGACCAACCGGTCGCGTACGGGCAGTCTCAGGACGCAACAGGAATTTCCCCACTGGATACTTTACCGCTTGCCCGACCTCATCCTGATGAAAGCCGAAGCCTTGACCGAATTGGGAATAAAAGACGGCGATACGGAAAAATACAAGGAGGCTTACAGCCTGGTGATGAGAGTGCGTGAGCGGGCTAACGCCGTTGGCGCCATCGATTCGACCATTAACGGAAAAGCCCTGCAAAGATTGATATTGGAAGAACGTGCGCGGGAGTTCGCCTTTGAGGGAAAACGCTGGTATGATGTGCTTCGTTTTGCCAAGAGGGATAATTTTGCCAACAGAGATTATCTCATGCAGTTGGCAATTACCAGCGCTCCGCCGGAGAAAGTGGCAAGCTTGCAGGCAAAATACGCCAACAACTGGTTCGCCTACTGGCCTATTCATGTAAATGTGGTGGAAGTGAACACCAATTTGGAACAAAATGAATTTTATAAATAATAATCTTAATAACACACAATACAATGAAACAGATAATAAATAAGACCGGATTGTGGACATCGCTCTCTGTTGTTGCGATGTTCGGTTTGATGACTTTGTGGCATTCCTGTAAGGATGATTTGGAAGGGAAAACCTTTCTCACCTCCGACATGAAAATGATCGACGACTACATTCTGGAAAATGAGGCGGACGAAATGACCCTCTTTTTGCAGGTGGCGGATAAGGCTGTGATTGTTAGCCCCACGGGGGACAAAGGTTCATTCAGGGGCATGTTGCATTCCTACGGCAAGTACACCTGTTTTGCCCCTTCCAATCAAGCCATCACCGAGTATCTGGGGTCTCTGGATAAATCAACCGTGGATCAGTTGAGCGTAGAAGAGTGCGTCACCATCATGAAGTACCACGTGGTGCGGGACAGTTTGCGCACCATAGATTTTGTGGACGGACGGCTGCCGCTTGTGAACATGCTGACCAAATACATCACCACCAAAACAGTTAGTGTGGACGGCAAACCGGAAATACAGCTGAACAGACAGGCGATCATCGTGAAAAAAGACATTCACTGCGGGAACGGTTATATCCAGAAAATCGACCATGTGCTGATACCGCCTGCTTTGACAAGCGGAGAACAGATAGACGATCTGCCGGACGATCAGTATTCCCTGTTCAAGTCCATCATGCTACGCACGGGATTGCAGGACACCTTGACCGTTAATAAAGCCGATAACGTGTGGTTCACCGTCTTCCTGCAAAGCAATGCGGCATTTCATGAGGCAGGTATCGACAACATAGATGATTTGGTAGAAAAAATGAAAACAGCGCGGGCGGATATCGCACTTGGACCGCAACCGGAAACCATGAGCAAGGAAGATTCCCTCTTGTGGACATTTGCAGCCTATCACATTGTGAAAAGCTTGTACTATGTGGCAGACCTCACAAAAGCAAGCGCCCTGCCCACTTTGGCGCCCTTGCAAAACATCACTTTCATACTGAAAGGCGACAGTCTTTTTGTGGATGAGTTTACAGATCCCGTTTCCAACGCAGTGGAACCGGGCATGAAAGTGGACAAAAGTTCGGAATATACCGATTATAGCTGTTACAACGGCGTGTTGATAGACGTGAAAGGGTATGTAGGCCCTAAAATCCGTAAGGCTCAGGCGGTGTTCTGGGAATTTACCGACCAACCGGAAATCCGGAAAAATCCCCAGTTCAGAAAAGGCAATTTCGACCTGGTGTCCACAGCGGCAGGCACCTATGAACTTGAAGATATGGTCATCAAAAAAGGCGCAAGCAGAGCGGGAGACTTTGCCTATACCACCAGAGGAACGGGCTATAACCAGGACTGGGCTTTGACAAACAATGACTATATGACGTTCAACTGGTACCGGTTGAACGACTATGCGGAATTCCGCATGCCACTGCTCATGCCCGGAGAATACAAGGTCTGGCTGTGCCACCGCGCGGTGGGTTCTTTGGGGAATGTGAAAGTAAAGGCCGTTTTCAAGGAAGAGGGGTTTGAGGATCAGACAATGAGCACATTGTATAATCCCCAACTGTCATACGACAACAGCAAGGATCCGGAAATGTTGCTGACCTCAGGCATGAAGCGCTTTACAGCCAAAATATCAAGGGGCTATCCTGTGGCAATACTTTTGGGCACCGTCAAAGTGAACACCACCGGCAGACACTGGATGCGGTTCACCAAAGTGTCGGGAGGAAACACCGCTCCGGAATATATAGACATGCTCCAGTTTATTCCGGTGGATGAAGACCAGTTGTGGCCTCGCTTTGACATACTGGGCAGGAAAATTTATCCGGATACCCCCTGTTGCGAGATTGCGCCCATGGACGGCGTCACCTCATGCAATTCTGGTAACGCGCTGCAAATTGATGCTCCGGCATGTACCAACTAAATGATATTTGAAAAATAACAAATTTAAAAAATCAAATATGAAATATTTTAAAAATAGCACAATAGCCGTAGCGCTGGTTGTTTTGGCAGGTTTGGCGATAGCCGCCTGTCAGGAGCAACAGTGGGATGAACACGGCAAGACTACCGTGGAAGGCGTTGACGGCACCCTGTTACAGGCATTGCAGGCGAATCCCGAAGCTGCCAAGTTCTGTGAAGCCTTGGAAAAAACGGGCTACAGCGCTCTGTTGGCAGAGGGCAACAACTTTACCGTGTTTGTTGCCGGAAACGACGCATGGGCAGGTGTGGACATGAACGATGTGGAGAACCTTCGCGTACTGGTAGCCAATCAGATTGCCTACGAAAAGCACCTGACGTCGGATGCCACGCTTCATGCGCTCTTGCAACTGGCGAGCGGCAAAGTGTTGAATTATACGCGGTCAAACAGTTTCAACGGCGCCGCTATTGTTTCCGGCGACTATGTGGCCACCAACGGAGTGTACCACATGACGGACAAACTCATTAATGTGAGCCTGAATATTTGGGAGTACATCCAAACCTTGGAAACCAACAATCAGGTGCAGTACATTTCGGGGCTTACCGTTCGCGCCATGGATGATGACAGAAGCCACCAAACCGGCGTGAATCAAGCGACGGGACGACCCGAATATGACACCGTGTGGACAAGGCGGAATAACTTCCTGCTGCAGACTGTGCGTCTGGATGATGAAAGCCAGTTGCTTACCTATGTGGTGTTGAAAAACGACGGGTTTGACAGCTTGGTGACCAAGTTTAAACCCTTCTTTGTACTGGATGGTGCAAACGGGGAGAGAACCGACTCGCTCACCAAGGCGCAGATATGCTCGGATTTTGCCTTTGCAGGCATTGTGGACATTGCCGCACAGGACACCATTATCAACATCAACGACGTGAAAGTGCCCTTCAGTAGCGCCATCATAGAGGGTAATTACTACGAAGCGTCCAACGGCAGGGTCTATGTGATCGACCAAAGCAACATCCTGTATCGGGAAAAATTCAAACCCCTTGTGATACAGGGTGAAAATTTCACACGCGCCGACCGTATCTCTTTCACCTATGTGCGCGGTAGAACATGGGCTGACCAAGGCGCCGACATGATGTTATACAGCGGACAAACGCAGAGCGACAGTATCCATTACCTGAGCAGGTTGACAGGCACGGACAGTGTGGTGTGGAAACAGAAAATCTTTTCTGCCGGCGACCACAACACGGGCTTGAACAACATCAACTCGTGGGTGGAGTACAAACAGCCGGTCAATTCGGTCAATTACAAGATACATTATCTTGCCTACGATGACAGGAGCGATCACCGTGTTGCCGCCTCTAAAGGCGACAGCATCAAATTTTATCCCTCCTCTCCGGACAGTATGCACATCATGCGCCTGTATCAAAAGTTTTTCATTTCCCTTCCGGGACGAGCAGTTTTGTCGAAAGGAGCAGCTTCCAGCAACAACGCCGCTATTTTAAATAACTATCTGGGCAACACCACGTGTTTCGTTGCTGTAGATACTGCCGGAATAATGAAAGAACGTATCATGAGCAAATGGACATTAAATCTGAGCGCTACCGCACCGCAGACTCTGGCTGCGCGCGTTACGGCAACTGATGCGGACGTGCTGGCGGTGCCCAGTACCGGAGTGCTGACCATGTGGCTGTGCAATACGGCAAATCGTGCGGAAGGAGTTCAGGAGTACCAAAATCAGGGCTTTTTGTTCATGGACTATATTAAGCTGACGCCCGTTTTACCTGCTGAAAAATAAATAATTACAGATATTATAACATTTAATATGATGAATAGATTTTGCATGTTTTTTATGATGCTGTGTTGGGGAGGGATGAATATGCTCTATGCCCAGACAGTACAGGTGTCTGGTACCGTTACCGGTACGGAGGGCAGCGCCTTGTCCGGCGTGTCGGTATCTTTGAAGGGGACTGTCACCGAGACCGCAACCGACGCGGAAGGGAAGTATAGCATCAATGCGCCTTCCAACGGGACGCTCGTTTTTTCCCTTGCCGGTTTGGCTACGCAGGAGGTGGCAGTGGATGACAAAGCCGAGATAAATGTGACGATGACCGCAGGAGTGGTAACCGGTGTGGTGCTGAACGCCGAAAACGGCAACCCTGTTCCGGGCGTGTTCCTGTCCATACCCGGCGAGGCTTCCGCCATCACGGACGATGCGGGGCGTTTTGCCATGAGTCGGGCGTCGCAAGGCGCCATCATCCAAGTCAAAGGTGAGGGCTTTGCTTACAAGGAGATCATAGTAGGCGGCAAATCGCAGGGCGAGATGACCATTCAACTGTACGACGCCTCTTTCCCAACCGTGTACAAACAGTCGAATACGCCTTTCGGCAGTAAGGACTGGGTGAAGAATACGGCTGCCGTTTCCGTGATAGACAATGATGATAACCATAGAAAGGGCGCCATATCCGTTGAGAGTTTGATACAGGACAACGGATTGGGAATGAACACGCTGATGCGTTCGGGGATGCCGGGCGCCGGCGGTAATCTCTACATGCGGGGATTCAACTCCCTCCATGCCTCCAATCAGCCCTTGATCGTAATCGACGGCGTGCCCTACGAGAACTTTGTGAACGAGTCCCGTATCAACGGTAATAATGTGACGCCGCTGTCAGGCTTCGACACGAAAGATGTCAAGCGGATAACGATACTCAAAGATGCGGCCTCCCTCTACGGGAGCAAAGGCGCCAACGGCGTTATCCTGATAGAGACCACTAAAGCCACCGAACAGGCAACCGTTATTGATGTGTATGGCTATGCCGGCTTGAATCAGATGCTCCCGAACCCCTACAAATTGATGAACGCAACGGAGTATCGTTCCTATCTGACGGAGATGCTGACTTCCAGTGGGAAATACACTACCGGAGAAATACAGGCATTGCCCTTTATTAACCGGCAACCACCGGAGATTGACGACAAATGGGATGAAGTAGTGTCGGGCAATGCCGATTATTACCGCTATAACCATGACACCGACTGGCAAAAGGAGATTTTCCGCAGCAGTCTGAGCCAAAACTACGGAATTTCTATCAAGGGCGGCGACGACATCGCCATGTATGCCTTGTCGGTGGGTTTTCTGGATCATGAAGGCGCTGTCAAGAACACAGGGTTCTCACGCTACAACACCCAGTTCAATGCAGAATTGTACATATTGAAATGGCTGAAAATGCACAGCAACATGAGCGTGGCATACAGCAGCCGAGATTTGGCAAATGAGGGATTCTCGATTTTCAACCCGATACGGGTGGCGTTGAACAAAACGCCCATCATGCACCCGTTCCTGTATGACAAGTATGGCGTGGAAACACCCAACATCGAACTGGCAGACGTGTTTGGCGAAAGTAACCCCATCGCTTTGATTGGCGGCAACACCACACTGCAGAACAAAACATACCGGTTTTTCGGCAATGTGGGCGCAACGGTGGAATTAAGCGAATATTTCATCTTTGACGCCACTTTCGGCGTCACTTTTGACAAAATGCGCGAAAATATCTTCATGCCCGAAATCGGTCTGGCACACGGCATGTTGCCCTCCAGCGTCATCACCAACGAAATGCAGGCGTCCGTTTACCGATACATGCAGTACTACGTGGATGCGCATGTGGGCTATTTGCGCGAGTTTGATAAAGTGCATACCGTATCCGGAAATGTCGGGTTCCGCTATCAAACCAACGATACGGAAGGAGACTGGATCAACGCATACAATTCCTCCAGCGACGATATGCACACGGTGAGCAACGGCAAACTGGAACTGGCAAATACTTCCGGCGTGCTGGGCGACTGGAAATGGATGTCGTTCTACCTCAACGGAGAATATGGATACAAAAACAAATATTTCCTGTCCTACAACATGGCCGTCGACGGATCGTCACGCTTTGGCAAGGACGCCGACGGTTTGAAGTTAGGCGGTAGTGTGTTTGGCGTGTTCCCGTCCGTCACCGGCGCGTGGATACTTTCGTCCGAGGACTTTATGTCGGGCATGGACAAAATCGACCTTTTGAAACTGCGTTTGGGCTATTCGCTCACCGGCAATGACGATATAGGCAATTACAGCGCACGACCACTTTATGTGTCGCAAAACTTTCTCGGGTTTCAAGGCTTGGTGCGCGCCAATATCGCCAATCAGGCATTGAAATGGGAAACCAGCGCCAAAATGAATTTGGGCGTGGACGCAGCGCTTCTTAATGAACGGCTAAGCCTCACACTGGACGTTTATCAAAGTACCACCAGAGATATGTTGAACTGGAAGCAAGGCGAAGATTTTTTGGGCATTCCCCAATATGCGATAAATGACGGAA
Organism: Bacteroidales bacterium; assembly: GCA_031270985.1. GTDB lineage: Bacteria > Bacteroidota > Bacteroidia > Bacteroidales > UBA4181 > JAIRLS01. The sequence continues at coordinate 14,777 of JAISWR010000011.1, forward strand.
CCATGAAAAACACGGGTTTTGAAATCGGCATTCAAGGGCGCGTCATCAACAAGGCCTTCAAATGGGATCTGGGGTTGAACCTTTCCAGATACAAGAACGAGGTAACCGCTATGGCGGATGCATTTACCTTGACGCAGATTGCCGGAGGTAACGTGCTGACTCAGGTGGGCAACCCCATTGGCTTATTCTACGGATACCAGACGGATGGCGTTTATGCCACTTCGGGCGAGGCCACAGCAGCGGCTTTGAACATCCGTCGCGGCGACGGCACCCTGCTGCCGCTCAAGGCAGGCGATGTGCGGTTTGTAAACCAAAACACCGACAACGTGATTGACGAAAGCGACATGGTGGTTATCGGCGATCCCAACCCCGACCTGTTCGGATCGGTCGTGAGCAAGATGCAGTGGAAGCATCTCACGCTGAACGCCGTGTTCACCTATTCGCTGGGCAACGATATCTACAACGCCGTTAGAGCCGGATCGGAATCCATGACAGGCTATGAAAACCAGACGATAAACATCAATAACCGCTGGAGCAAAGAGGGACACATAACCGTTACACCCAAGGCAACATGGGGCGACCCGATGGGAAATTCGCGTTTTTCCGACCGATGGATAGAAGACGGATCATACCTGCGCTTGAAAAGCTTGTCGCTCTCCTATGACATCCCCTTAAAAGTGCGCTTTATACGCGGCTTACAGGTGTATGCCACCGGCTTGAACCTGTTCACGCTGACTAAATATTTGGGCTACGACCCCGAATTCAGCGCCATGCAAAACCCCCTGTATCATGGTATTGACGTGGGCATGATGCCGCAGCCGCGTACCATTATGTTTGGAATTAAAATGGGATTATAACGAAAAAATAATAAAGTAAAATTATATGAAACAGATAAGAATGTATGATAAACCTGTCCGGAGAAAATTCGGCAGGATAGTTTCGGGAAAATTGGGAAGCGCCTGTCTGCTAATTGCGCTCTTTGTCGGAACACCCGCATGTTCCGACATGCTGGAAACCTCAGACGGCAATGCTGTGAATGTGAGCAGGCATTACAATGACTTCAACGACGCCGACAAAGCCATATTGGGCATCTATGGCAAATTGATGGGATTGGTGGATCGGGTGATACTGCTTAACGAGTTGCGTGCCGACCTGCTGGATATTACCGATAATTCGACGGACGATCAGGTGATGTTGAACAACCACATCCCCAACCCGAACAACAAATATTGCGACCTGTCGCCTTTTTATGAAGTGATTCTTAACTGCAATGACGCCTTATACCATTTCGATGAGATGCTGGCGGCAAATAAAATCAGCAAGACCGATTATGACTATCGGTTTGCCGACGTGATGGCTGTGCGTTGCTGGCTGTATCTGCAAATGGCGATACATTTCGGCAACATACCCTATGTTACCGAGCCTTTGGAAAAAGTGGCAGATGTGAACGATCCTTCCCGATTCCCTGTATTGAGTCTGGAGGATGTCCTGGCCAGATTGATTGCAAGTTTTGAGCCGCTGCCGAAGGGTATCTCTTTCAGTTCGCCTCTGATTGTAGCCGGAACCATTGACAATTACGCCATAGGTAGGGAGATGCTTCTGAACAAGCACATGGTGATGGGCGATCTCTATCTGTGGAACAATCAGTACGTAGAAGCTGCAACTCAATATTTTGAGGTGATCAACGAGGCTGAGACCAAAAATATATTTGGCGCTATCCTGAATCGTGAATGGGCATATAAGTTGGATGTATGGACAGCTGCAGACCCTCGCTTGCAGATTGCTTACATAAATGCAAGCGACATCACCACGCTAAGAAACAATTGGAAAACGATATTCTCGCGTGCTTCAACCGATGCCATGCTTCAACGCGAAGTGTTCAACATGTTTGTGTATTATCCCAAGTTTAGTCCTCAATATCCTTTGATAGAGATTTTTGCCAATACCGGCAAGGGGAAATATCAGGTGAGACCCTCCCAGTGGGCTATGGACAGTTTGTGGAACGCACAGCTGCAGCGCGGGAACGGAGTGATATTTGATGCGCGCGGACGGCAGGCCGCTTTTGATCAGGTGAACGACCAGCCGGTGGTGATCAAATATCTTTATAGCTACTATCCGCAGGAAACCGGAGCCAACTCCACCATTTTCCTGAACTATGCTTCCACAGAGAAACAAGACTACCTGCAGGGTAACTGGTATATCTATCGCGCCGGACTGTTGAACCTTCGTTATGCCGAAGCCGCCAACCGTGCGGGTTATCCCGATTTGGCGCTGCAGATGTTGAACAACGGTATGGGAGGGGTGAACATTGACCACGGATACCCGTTCAGGCTGCTGGGAAATTCGGCAGTGTCTGGCGCTGACGCCGCCACATGGCGCAATAGCGGCGGACTTAGGCGAAGAGCATACATAGCAAATGCGGAAGCGCCCGGCTGGGTACAAAATTTTCAGGACACGATAAAATGGGTGGAAGAGGCATTGATTACCGAAGCCGCCTTGGAATGTGGCTTTGAGGGCTATCGCTGGGGAGATATATTGCGTGTTACGCGGCGGAAAAATTCTTTGGAAGCCGGTTCGGGCACAAGCTATCTAAATTCGCTGATTGCCCCCAAATTCACCATTTCCGGAAAAGCAGCGCCTTCGCTTTCACCCGATAACTGGTTTTTGACGAGAAGAAAAGATTGATCTATAAATGAGACTGTAATGATTTTATGGGGCTGCCTCAAAAGCGCGATTAGCTTTTAGACAGCCTCATAAAATATCATACTTTTTGCGCTTTACCCTACACCTGTTTTTCTCAATGGGACACCCAAAAAACAAAAAACAGGAGAGCAACCACACAGGGTTGCACCCTACATTATGGCAGGGCAACCACACAGGGTTGCCCCTACTAAGGGCAACCACACAGGATTGCCCCTACATTATTCGCATTGTTCCGTTGTGCGTGTGGCTTTGACGGTGTAGTTGGCGGTGGTTCCGTCTTCGGCGGTGACGGTATACACCACGCCTTCGCCGGAGAAAAAGTCGGCGCCGCTTTTGAGCGCTACCGTTGCCTTGGCGGACACAGTGATGCTCGCACCCTGTACGCCGACCGTGGCCGTCTTGCAGAACGACTTGGATATGGTGGCGCCGCAACTGCCGTCGCACCACACGTCAGTGCCCGTAGCAAAGCGGGTGATGCTTTTTTCGCCGCTCTTGGGCGATGAACTTTTCTTGCAGGCAAAAAAACCTGCCATACATAGACATAGAATGATAATTACTGCTCTTTTCATACAAATTAAAAATTAAAAATTACGAATTAAAAATTAAAAATTAAAAATTAAGAATTAAGAATTAAGAATTAATTATTTTCAGCAGGGCAATCACACAGGGTTGCCCCCTACCAAGGGCTGCCTCGCTTTTGAGACAGCCCCCCTACATTATTCATTATTCACTATTCTCTATTCACTATTTTCATCGTTTTCGTTTTGCCGTCTTTTTCTAATAGGAACAGGTACAGACCTGCCGGTAGGTGTTCCAGATAGATGGTTTCATCGGTGGCGGTCAGCTGTTGGGTGTGGACAAGCGCACCGGTGGACGTGAACACCGTGAGCGTGCAGCCTTCCGCGCCCGTGAGGTGCAAGGTGCCTCTGAACGGGTTGGGATAGGCGGAGATGTCTGCTTTCAGGGTCTCTCCCACGCCGGTGGA
>JAISWR010000110.1 GCA_031270985.1 Bacteroidales bacterium
TTTTATCCCGCAAACTTTTTTTCAAAAATTTATGCCTTTTTTTTTGAAGAAATAAACCAACCACATAAAATAAAGAACGTTACCAACTCAAAAAAAAACGCCATCACGAAAACAAAACGCAAAAATGTGGATGTGCCTCTTACTAAGTACTGTTTGAATCATAACATTTCCTGAAGAACATCGTATCGCATTGTATGTCAGAAAAAAAAAGAAATGTTGTTTTTCCTCAATTCCGGCTGCATTTTGACGGTATTCCTCATGGTTTTGGAAATCTCGCGATTTTATGTAATTTTGTGCGTTTTATTCCATGATATGGATGAGAGAGTTGATGCGGAAAACAATGGGTTATATCCGGCAGGGATGTAAGCATGTGCTGATCGGACTGGAAGAACATGCAGTGGGGATTCTCGCCACCATCGCCGTCCACCTGCTGATAATTGCTGCGGTATTGGTTTTGAAAATCAGTGCCACCGCCAAACATGAGACTTACATCATGATGGAGTTGTCGCAAACAGAAACGCCTGCCGAAGAAATGGACACACCTCAGGGGGAAAATGTACACGACTGGGCACAGGACATGCAGCAAACCTACAATATCCGCAATATCCCCGTGAACGTAGCCGAAAATCATGCTGTGGAAAATATTGAACAAATGGTGCGCGACATCAAAACCGAAATGAACATACAAGACCCGCAGGAAGACATGACGGAGGAGGAAGAAGGAGGCGACGAACTGGACTCCGGCAACTCAAACGGGGACAAGCCTCCGACGGACAATCGGCATACCGTATATAGAGGTCCGACAACGGTGTCCTACGATCTCGGCGGACGCACCCCGTTTTCGTCCGTTTCCGTCTATGTGCCGGTATATAAATGTCAGGAGGAAGGCAAAGTGGTGGTGGACATCGTGGTGAACCCCAAAGGATATGTGCTGACGGCTGAAATCAATCCGGCGGCAAGTTCGCAAGATCCATGCCTTACGGAAGCTGCCAAAAACGCTGCGGGACGATCGCGTTTCAACGATTCGCCGTCGGCACCGCCCAAACAAAGAGGAAGCATCACCTACATTTTTGTGGCGCAGTAAAACATGCATATTTTTTCAAACATTGTATCGAACATTTCAAAATGATTATGTAATTTTGTCCCGCTATTTTAAAATCATCGCCTCATGTCATTCCTCACAAAAAAAATCCTGTATGAAGGGCTTACCTTCGATGATGTATTGCTGGTGCCGGCATATTCCGAAGTGCTTCCGCGTGAAATTTGCCTGTCCACCCGTTTTTCACGCAACATCACGCTCAATGTGCCCATCGTGTCGGCGGCAATGGATACAGTAACCGAATACACGATGGCAATAGCCATCGCACGCGAAGGTGGCATCGGCGTGATTCATAAAAATATGACCGTTGAAGAACAGGCAAAACAGGTACGAAGCGTGAAACGCGCCGAAAGCGGCATGATTTACGACCCTGTCACGATTGACGTGAGCGCAACGGTAGGCGACGCCAAACAGTTGATGCAAGAGTTTAAAATCGGAGGCATTCCTGTGGTAGATCGCCGCAAACTTGTGGGTATTGTCACCAACCGCGACCTGCGTTTCGAGCAAAACCTGAAACGCCCCATAGCGGAAGTAATGACCAAAGACAACATCATTACCGCCACAGCGGGCACCGATTTGGAGAAAGCGACGGAAATCCTGCAACGCTACAAGATTGAAAAACTGCCTGTGGTGGACGAAAATCGGCACATCATCGGACTGATTACTTACAAGGACATCACTAAAGCGAAAGATCGCCCCAATGCCTGCAAAGATGAATTTGGACGGTTGCGGGTGGCAGCGGCGGTGGGCGTGTCCTCCGACACCTTTGCACGCATTGAGGCGCTGGTGAAGTCCGACGTGGACGCCATCATAGTGGATTCGGCGCACGGACACAGCCGCAACATCATGGAAACCGTAGGAAAAGCAAAAAAACAGTTCAAGCATACCGACATCATTGCGGGTAATATTGCTACGGGCGAAGCGGCGAAGGCTTTGGCATCGCTGAATGTGGACGGCGTAAAGGCAGGTATCGGTCCGGGTTCCATCTGCACCACCCGTGTGGTGGCAGGAGTAGGTATTCCCCAATTATCGGCAATTTACGATGTGGCGCAGGCAGTGAAAGATACAGGCATACCGGTTATCGGCGACGGCGGGCTGCGCTACTCGGGCGACATTGTGAAAGCGTTGGCGGCAGGTGCAGACAGCGTCATGGCAGGTTCGCTCTTTGCCGGAGTGGACGAATCACCCGGAGATACCATCATCTTCAACGGACGAAAATACAAATCATATCGCGGCATGGGCTCCGTTGAAGCCATGCAACACGGATCGAAAGACCGCTACTTTCAGGATATGGAAGACGACATCAGAAAATTAGTGCCGGAAGGCATAGAAGCACGCGTCCCCTATAAAGGAATGCTTTCGGAAGTAGTCTTCCAACTCGTCGGCGGATTGCGGTCGGGGATGGGCTACTGCGGCGCCGCAAACATTGCTGCCTTGCACAAGGCCAATTTTGTACGCATCACCAATTCGGGCATTGAAGAAAGCCACCCGCACGACGTCACCATTACACGCGAAGCACCCAATTACAGCCGATGATGCGCAACGGAAAGATGAAATTTGCCATCCCTCTGCTGTTCCTTCTTTTTCCGGCAAATGCCTCGGATACGGTATTGCTGTACATCGGACGGCATGAATTTACGCTCGGCGAATTTACCTACGTTTATCGCAAAAACAATCATTACGCCCCCCAAACGCCGGAAAAGTGCCTGCAAGCATTCATCGACTACAAATTGAAAATAGTCGCTGCACTCGAAACCCTGCCGGATAGTCTGTGCAAATACAACGCACATTGCAGCGAACACGAAAACGCACGATACCTGTGTGGCGAACGTCGTGACGGTTGCCTGCTTGCGGAAATCGACCGCAAAACAATCGCCGGAATTGTCGCCGACACGGTAGGGCAATTTAATTTTTACCGGCAACATCCGAAATCTTTCCGACTTCAAAAACGCATGGAAGCCACTGTTTATCATTGCAACGACCGGAAAACCGCAATAGCCGCCCTCAAAATCATCCGCAACAAAAACGAAAAGAACGGACGTTTACCCAACAATCTGCTTAGTTTCTTTTGCGGCGGCGGGCGCGTTTGCATGGATACCGTGCGGCTGATCGTTCCAAAAGGTGTAGATGCGCTTGCGGACAAGGTGAAATGGCACAAAGGCATATCGAACATTCTGGAATGGAACGGGAAATTCGTCTTTCTGGACGTTCATGCCATTCTCCCTCCCGCACGGAAAACATTTGAAGAAGCTCGCGGAGAAGTAATTGCCGCATACAGTGAAGAAACGGAACGCCGTCGGATGGAAACACTGTCCCGTCAGTATCCCGTTACAGTGGTTGAAAATGTTTGGCAGCGGTTTTTGTCCGCCGCCAAACGCAGCGATTTTCTTGCTTCCGTTCACCTCTAACAGGTTCTGCGACGGGTGTAATTCAAATTTCCGCTCAAAAAGAATAATAATGGGCGCTTCTAATAATTAATGGATAAATATCATAAGTTCGTTTACAAATTTGTATCTTGCAGTCAGATTCAAGATAATTCACGATGAACAGCAAAAAATGCAGAAGAACAGGCAATATCAGTCTATTTGACACTCACCACGCTACCTACAGGGGCATCCATTGACAGATGCGCAAAAGTCTGTGCATCAAGTGTTGTCAAAAGCGAGGGTTCGCGTTGAACATATTTTTGGATTTTTTTGCGCAAAATATGAATGATTTTTATCTGTATTGCATTGGTATTAAGCGTGATACAGGGCAAATCGGGTTGATAAATTTGGCTTACAACCTTTGCCGATATGAACAGATAATGAGGCTGAATTTATTACCGATAAAATAGCAGGGATAAATATATGACAGATAGATAGATGCAGGCAGGTTATTTTCAGAAAAAAAACGGACGAAAATATTTGGAAGTTTGATTTCTTTGCTATAATTTTGTACCGATTTTTGATGGGGTTTTAAATGGACTTCGGCTCTGTAAAAAATCAAAATAGAAAAAATTA
>JAISWR010000026.1 GCA_031270985.1 Bacteroidales bacterium
TGTTCCGTTATCCCAAAACGACTGTCGCAACGGTATTTGCAAGCGTCGTTGCCGGCACATTAATCTTTGTATCGCTGCCGCAACGCATGATGCCCGTTGCCGAACGCGACCAGTTTGCCATCGAGATCTACCTGCCTCAGGGCAATTCGCTCGAAGCCACCGCCGCCGTTTGCGACAGCATGGAACGCATCCTTCGCACCGACCCACGCGTGAAGTCTGTTACCGCTTTTGTGGGCGAAAGTTCGCCGCGCTTCCATATTGTCTATGCGCCAAACATGCCGTCGAAAGCTTTCGGGCAGTTTATCGTAAACACCGTTTCAAACCGCGCCACCGAAGAATTGCTCGACGAATACACCGACCGCTACGCTTTTCATTTTCCCGAAGCATACGTGCGTTTCAAGCAACTTGATTTTCAGGCGGTAGAAGCTCCCGTTGAAATACGTTTGATTGGCGACGACCTCGAAAAGCTGAAGCAGCAAGGCGAAAAATTGACCGATTATCTTGCTTCGCTTGAGGAATGTCTTCGTGTGCATACAAGTTTTGGCGAACCGCTTGCGGGTGTGAAAATCAAGCTTGACGCGATGGAAGCGGGAAGGCTGGGCATTCAGAAAGCAATGGTTTCGACAGGGATTGCGCTTGGGCTGACGGGCAGCAATATCACTACCCTGTGGGAAGGCGATTATGCCATGCCCGTTTACATCCGTCCCGAAAATACGAAGCCCGTCTTTGACGATGTCGGCAACGTGACCGTGTCGGGCATACTCGGCGCATCGGTTCCCCTCCGGCAGATAGCAAGCGTTTCGCCCGATTGGAACGAAGGTCAGATCACGCACCGCAACGGCAGGCGTACGTTGACCGTCCTCGCCGACGTGAAGCGTGCAGACCGCGTAAACGAGGTCTATAAAAAGCTGTACGATTTTATGGATACGCAATTCATTCCCCAACTTCCCGACGACGTGGAATTTGAATACGGCGGAGCGCCCGAAGTCGAAGCGGAAGTACTTGTGCCAATACTGAAAGGGCTGGCGGTTTCGCTGGTCATCATTTTCCTGATACTGGTATTTCATTGCCGCCGCCTGAATCGCGCAGCTCTGATTATGTCGTCGTCGCTGCTCGCCATCTTCGGCGCTGCCTTCGGGGTATGGGTGTTGGGAATTGATTTCAGTATGACGGCAATGCTTGGAATTGTCGGACTGGTCGGCATCATTGTCCGCAACGGCATTATCATGTTCGATTACGCGGAACAACTTCGTACAGAGCGCGGCATGAATATCCGCGAAGCCGCCTTCGAAGCGGGCAAACGACGTATGCGTCCAATATTCCTCACCTCGGCGGCGGCTTCAATGGGCGTCCTGCCGATGGTCATGAGTCAAAGCCTGATGTGGAGTCCGATGGGCGCCATTATACTGTTTGGCACGCTGTTTTCGATGATATTCATAGTAACCGTGATGCCTGTGGCATACTGGATGATTTATAGAAATGAAAAATTGAGAATTGAAAATTAAGAATTAGGACGATGAAATCAAAAATAAAAGTACTTATTGCAGTATGTCTGATTGGCTCTTCGCTTCAGGCACAGGAAATTTTCACGCTGGAAAAATGTAAAAAACTTGCATTGGAAAACAATGTCAAATCGCAAAACGCCCGGCTCTCGGTTGTAGTAGCCGAAGAAACGACAAAGGAGGCGTTTACAAAGTATTTCCCGAATATCAGCGCGGTAGGCGCCGGTATGATTTTCAACAAGCCGCTGATGACACAAACCGTCGAAACCGGCTATCCCGCTCCAAACGACAAGGCAGTGGTGGATTTGTTTAAAAGCGGCGTCATTGGCGGAGTGATGGCTATGCAACCGGTTTTTGCAGGCGGACAGATTATCAACGGCAATCGTCTTGCCAAAATGGGCATGGAAGCGAGCAAACTACAGCAGCAAATGACCGACAACGAAACGTTGCTCGTTACCGAACGTTATTTCTGGCAACTCGTTTCGTTGAAGGAAAAAATGAAAACCATCGCCGAAGCCGAAACCATGCTCAACCGCGTTCAAAGCGATGTGAAAGTCGCCGTTGAAGCAGGCCTTACCATGCAAAACGATTTGATGCGGGTAATGCTCGAACAAAACCGTCTTGCGGGCAACCGCCTCAAGCTCGAAAATGGGATACTAGTGTTGAAAATGGCATTCGGGCAACATATCTGCGTCGCCGACAGCTTCGATATACAGCAGCCCGACTTTGCAAACATCGCGCCGCCCGCCGTAGCGACGGACCATCAACTGTCATTGCAGAACCGTCCCGAATACCGTTTGCTGGAAAAAAGCGTGGACGTGGCGAAATTGCAGGTCAAGATGGAAACCGGCAAAAACCTGCCCACCGTAGCCATTGGCGCAGGTTACAATTACGTGGATTTTGACAACGGTAAACCCACCGAGATGGAGAAAAAGTTGGGACTTGCATTTGCCACTGTATCTGTTCCGCTGTCGGATTGGTGGGGTGGTTCTCACGCCATCAAAAAGAAAAAACTCGAATTGCGGGCAGCCGAAAATACCCGCCGCGAAAACACCGAACTGCTGCTGATTCAGATGCGGCAACTCGCCGCCGAATTGGACGAAGCCTATCAACAGGTCTTGCTTGCCCAAAAATCCATTTCCGTAGCTGAAGAAAACGTCCGCATGAGCGAAGACCATTACAAGGCGGGTATTTCAATCCTGTCCGACCTGCTCGACGCTCAAAACCTTTTGCAGCAGAGCCGCGACCGGTACGTCGAAGCTGCAACGGAATACTGTGTGAAACTGACGGAGTACAGGCAGGCGACGGGGGAAATTCAGAACTAAATTGTTTTTTGCGTATCTTTACGATTGAATTTTTAGGGACAAGAGAGACAATTTGGGACAGTAGGACATTATCGGAAGACAACCCCTAACGTCCTACGATGTCCCTAAAAGTCCCAAGAACAGAAAGCCCGACAGGACTATCGACCAAATGGTGCAAGAACACTGCCTGACCGTACGTTTTCGCGAACTGAATCGAACGCTTAACGCCACCTATCAAACCTACATCAAGGCAATAGAAAATGAAAACCTTGAAATTTGTGCCAACAGCATGATTTGCTTGATAAAAATTGTAACCTACCTGTTGGCAAAACAAATACAGCAACTTGAAAAAGATTTCTTGGAACACGGCGGCTTGCGCGAAAGAATGACAAAGGCAAGAATCTAAAGCAGGAATAAGAGATAAAGCGGTAATTGATTTTTTACTACTTTTGCACCATGTTTCTCATAAAAATAGAATTATATAATATGGACATGGAATTATTATTAAGGAAACAGGAAATTTTCCCGTCAAAGGAAGTATTAAAGAATGTGCTTGGTGAAATGGTTTACAGCGTATTCGAAGAATTGGAAACAAGATTGACTTTCGACGAATTTGCTTTGACATTTGACTGGACGGAAATTCCGGGACTGCGGACATACAGCGGTGGAATTCGTTACAGCAAACAGTTTTCCGTTACAGCCGGCGACTTGCAAAACAACGCGGAGATAAGGCTTGATCTCGGACGTGTTGTTTCGTCGGTGCAGGTTTTTGTCAACGGTCACGATGCGGGGACACGTGTCGCCGCGCCATGTCAAAGAGTTTCTGCACGCCGGGGAAAACACGATTGAAGCGGAAGTGTATAACACCGTCGGCAATCATTATCTGACCATTCCAACGCGGTATTCCGGCAAAACCAAATCAGGATTGACTGGTCCGGTAAAGGTGATTTTGACAGGAAAATGAATATGAAATGGTGTATTTTAAATTGGCGTACAAAATATTGGGAAATTCTATGTATTTTTGCAAAAAATAATTGTAATGAAATTGCGAATATATTTAGATAATTGTTGCTTTAATCGTCCATACGACGACCAAACGCAAATAAAGATTTGGCTGGAAACAGAGGCAAAACTCTATATTCAAAACCTAATTTGCGAAAATAAAAT
>JAISWR010000035.1 GCA_031270985.1 Bacteroidales bacterium
CACGACGGATGTTACGGGATTTACCGGCACATGGGATGCTCCCCCTGCCTACTTCTCCCCGCAGCACGCATCCGGCTTCAAGGCGGTGACGGGGATAAGCGGTTTGCCCAACACGGCAGCGGTAAACGTGTCGGGAACGTCCACCGGCGTGGGAGAGACCCTGAAAGCGGACATCTCTGCCTATCCCAACCCGTTCAGGGGTAGCTTGCACCTCACGGGCGCGGAAGGCTGCACGCTCACCGTGTTCACGTCCACCGGCGCGGCTGTCCACACCCAAAAACTGACCGCCGCCGATGAAACCATCCATCTGGAACACCTACCGACAGGTCTGTACCTGTTCCTATTAGAACAAGACGGCAAAACGAAAACGATGAAAATAGTGAATAATGACTAGAGAATAGAGAAGAATGTAGGGGCAATCCTGTGTGGTTGCCCTGCCATAATGTAGGGGCAATCCTGTGTGATTGCCCTTGGTTGCCATTTACATGGATGACGTTATGCGGGATGTTTCATGAATCGCCATACCGGACTGGTGACGGTTTCGTACACTTCTTTGGCGAAGTTGAGCATTCCTTCGTATCCGGCAAGTGCGAGTTTGCGTTCGTGGTTATGGTCGCAGAAGCCTATTCCGAGTTTGTGGGCTATGGGGCGTTCTTTCACGCCACCGATAAAGAGATGTGCGCCTGTTTGTTTCACAAATTCCGATAATTCCACGGGATTGGAATCGTCCACTAAAATGCAACCGTCGTCACAAATGGCTTTCAGCAGTTTATAGTCTTCGGTGTTTCCGGTTTGCGTACCGGCAATGACGGTTTGTACGCCGATGAGTCGCAATGCTTTGACCAGCGATATTGCCTTGAATGCGCCTCCCACGTAGATTGCCGCTTTTGTTCCCTGCAAAGCCTTGCGGTAGGGTTCCAGTGCGGGCAACAGTCGTTGCAGTTCTTCCTTTACCAATATACGTGCTTTTTCCATGATTTCATCATTGCCGAAATGCTTGGCCACTTCGTATAGTGCGTCGGACATGTCCTCAATGCCGAAGTACGATACTTTGAGGAAAGGTATGCCGTAGTCCTCTTTCATGCGTTTGGCAAGGTGCATCATGGATCCGGAGCACTGCACCACGTTGAGCGACGCGCGGTGTGCGTTCTGTATGTCTTTCACGCGCCCGTCTCCCGTGATGGAGGCGAGTATCTGTACGTCCATCCTGCGGTAGTATTCCGTGAGTATCCACAACTCGCCGGCGAGGTTGAAATCGCCCAGTATGTTGATGCTTACAGGCGATATTTCTTTGCTGTTGTCTGTGCCGATAAGCGTTGCCATTGCGTCGCAGGCTATTTTGTAGCCGTCTTTTTTCGATCCCTGAAATCCTTCCGACATGACCGGTATTACGGGGATTTTCTTTTCTGCCGCCACCTGTCTGCACACAGATTGCACATCGTCGCCAATTACGCCCACGATGCAGGTGGAATACACAAAAGCCGCTTCGGGACGGTGTTTGTCTATCAGGTGTGTCAAGGTATGATACAACTGTTTCTCGCCGCCGAAAATCACATGTTTTTCGCGCAGGTCGGTTGAGAAACTGTTGCGATGCAACTGAGGGCCGGACGACATGGCGCCGCGTATGTCCCACGTATAGGATGCGCAGCCGATAGGCCCGTGTACCACATGTAGCGCGTCCGCTATGGGATACAGTACCACACGCGAACCGCAGAAAACACATGCCCGCTGACTGACGGAACCTGCCACGCTCGGTTTTCCACCCACCAAATCACGGAAATCTTTCCCTTTGGTGAGTACCTGATTTTCCCGATCCTGCAAAAAAGATGTCATACGCCGAGATTTATCCATGTGTTATCCGCTCAAGATTTGTGCCAAACAGATATTTTCCGGATAGAAATTCCCGTATTATTTCAAAAACAACTCACGGACAATATTATTAACCACAGAGATCACAGAGGAAAAATAAACTCTGTGTTCTCCGTGTCCTCTGTGGTAAAAAAACGATGATTATTAATCACAGAGATCACAGAGGGCACAGAGGAAAAATAAACTCTGTGTTCTCCGTGTCCTCTGTGGTTAAAAAACGATGGTTAATAATCATCCTAATCAAAAAAGGCAATAGCACCTCAAAAAAAGATTTAGCCCATTATCTACATGCGTTTATTACGAAGTGAAAAATTTTTTGAATGAGAAACTTTTGTACTTTTGCGGTTCTTAATATTTGATACGGTGGTAAAATTTACGACATTTATATACCGGTTCTTGGAACGGCGACAAAAGTTATTTTATACATTATTACTGTCTTCTGCGGTATTTTTTGCGTGGTTTGGTCTGAAAATTGATTTCGAGGAAGACATTTCCAAGTTGTTGCCTTCGGTGGAACAAGGAGGGGCGGAGGAACTTGTGTTTTCCAATCTGAAAGTGAAAGACAAGATATTTATCCAGTTCCGCGCTATGTCGGGTGTTGTCGATCCCGATACGCTGACGGAGCTGTGCGACGCTTTTGTGCAGGTGTTGCTGGAAAAAGACACGGCGTACCACACCATCCAGAATGTGTTGTACCAGATTGATGAAGATATGATGGCGAACACGGTGTCCTACCTGTATGAACACGTGCCCGTGTTTCTGGACAGCGCGCACTTCCAGCAAATAGACGCCATCCTGACGCAAGACGCTGTGGAAACACAGATGGACGAAAATTATACCATGCTGCGTTCCCCTGCCGGTTCAACGCTCAAAGACATCATTGTGCGAGATCCCGTCGGGTTGCACAACATTCTTCGTGAAGAGCTAACAAGTATCAGTAACGGGTTGGGCGGCAATTATGGATTCTACAACCGGTACATCGTTACCCCCGACACTTCGGCGGCACTCCTGTTTCTTTCGCCCAACTTCAAATCGTTCGATTCCAAGCAGAACATCCGTCTGGTGGAATTGATAGAAGAAACCATTGCGCAGTTCCGGCAGCAGAACGCAGACGTGGAAATCCTGTATCACGGCATGCCGGTGCGCGGGGTGTACAATTCCAAACGCATCAAAGCGGATTTATGGCTCACCATATCCATTTCGCTGGTATTGGTGTGTTTTCTGCTGGTGACCTGTTTTAAAAACAAATCCACCTTACTGTTCCTGATTGCGCCGGTCATCTACGGCGTGATCTTTTCTCTGTCGGTGGTATATTTCATCAAAGGCACGATGTCACTGATGTCGATAGGGATAGGGGCTATCGTGATGGGCGTGGCTTTCAGTTATTGTCTGCACATCATCACCCACCGCAAGTATGTGAATGATCCGGTACGATTGCTCAAAGACCAGACCGTCCCTGTGATATTGGGCGTACTCACCACCATAGGCGCATTCATGAGCCTGATGTTGACGGAGTCGGAACTACTGCAGGATTTCGGATTGTTTGCCTCGCTCGGACTGGCGGGTACTGCCCTGTTCGGCTTGCTGTTTTTGCCTCAGTTGTTCAGGCTACAAACCGACAAAAAATCGGAAACGTTTACCCTGCTCGAAAAAATCAATTCCTTTCCGTTTGAACGGCAAAGATGGTTGATTGCACTTATTCTGACCACGAGCGTCGTGTGTTTCTTCTTTTCGGGACGGGTGCGCTTCGATTCCGATTTGAGAAACATCGGCTACCACGAACCGAAAGTGGTACGTTCGGAAACACTGCTGGCGGAAAAAGTCGGCGACAATCTTGCTACCGTTTACTTCGCGGGAACGGCAGACAACCTGGATTCCGCCTTGATTGCCGCGCAACGCATGTGCGTCAAACTTGACACACTGACGGAAAGCGGCAAAATCAAGGGATATACAACGGCCTTTTCCTACTTTGTCCCTACCGACGAACAACAGCGACGAATCGACCGGTGGAACGCATACTGGACGGACGCCAAAAAGGCGGACACCCGTCGAAAAGTAACGGACGCAGCAGCAAAATACAGATTTTCCGCTCATGCGTTCGACCCGTTTTTCAACATGCTGGACGCGAAATACGAACCGGTGTCGCTGTACGAAGCGGACATTGTCCCGAAAGAGATACTGGACAACATCATCGAAAACATGGACGACAAGTATCTGGTATTTGTCCCTGTACGGATGAGGGAAGGTCAGATGTCGGAGATAGGCGATTATCTGGTGCGCAATGTTCCTCGCGTGGTGGTGATTGACCCGATGTTCTACACCGGCAACATGGTGAAAATGATACACAACGATTTTAACGTCATTCTGGGCGTATCTTCCCTGTTTGTACTGATAGTGCTTTTGCTTTCCTTCAAAAGCGTCATTCTGGCCGTGCTGGCGTTCCTTCCGATGTGCCTCAGTTGGTATATTGTGCTGGGGATAATGGCAATTTTCGACATCGAATTCAATTTGATCAACATCATCATCTCTTCCTTTATTTTCGGTGTGGGAGTGGATTACAGCATTTTCATCATGGATGGACTGCTGGCGACTTATCGCAGAAAAGAATCGCTGCTGACCTACCACAAAACCGCTATCTTTTTCTCAGCCGTTATCCTGATCATTGTTGTCGTATCTCTGCTGTTTGCCGTGCATCCCGCCATTTCCTCCATCGGGACGTCAACACTTATCGGCATGGTAGCCACCATCCTGATAGCCTATTCGTTGCAGCCTTTCTTCTTTTCGTTGTTGATAACCGACCGCACGGCAAAGAGGAAAGCGCCCATTGCTATTGCCCATTTGTTTACATGGGGTAATAAAACGCCGCAACGCGCCATCAGGGACAATTACCGCTATAAGGGATTCAACGTGGAACGCCGTTTGTCCGCCGAACTGAAAAAGACACGCCGTTACGCCGCACTCACCGCTGCTGTCCTCACCGCTGCCGGAGAACGGAAATCCATGCTGGAGTACGGCTGTGGCGCAGGCTTTTGTTCTTACTGGGCGTCGATCATTAACGGGCAAATGAATATTACGGGTTTCGACACAGATGCATCGATCGTCGCATTAGCCGCCAATGGCTACTTGAAAACAGACAACATGCGGTTCACAACGGATATTGCCGTGCTGAATGAGGCGTATGATGTGGCGGTTATCCGGAAGGCGGTACAGGCAGGGGCAGAACGGACATTGTTTGCCAACGTGAAAACGCTGGTGTTGCACAAAGATTTGACAAATACGTATCAAAAACTGCTGACTGAATACGGTTTCTCGGAAAGCAATTCCTTTTCGACGGGGTATGCGCCACAGGAAGAAGACGAATTGTTCGGGAGATGGGAAAAATTAAAGCGTTGAGACAGAGATAAAAATCTGTACCGTACGACATATCTGCCGAATAGGGAACTTTACGTTATTTTCTTAGTATCAAATGTCGTTTCCGATAGTTAATCACGGCGTTGTAACGAAGCAGGAAATCGCTGCCGATCAGTCCTGCCGCCTGTTTGGATGAAAGCCGTCTGTATGTTTCGTTCACGTGAGTGAGGTCAATGAGGACAACCTCCAAGTTTGTACATTTCAATCCGCCCAGCTTGAATTTGTTGATGCACCCGAAAGCAGTTTCCATCTCTCCCGCAAGAATCCCCGATGACTGTATTTCTTTTTGCCTCTTGCCGGTCGTTTTGGGGATCAACGACAGGTCAAACACCGTTTGCGACGCTCCCGTGTCTATGAGCAGATTGCACGCAATTCCGTTGATGCTCCCTTTGACAAACAGGTGGTAGCTCTCATCTTCGCCCAACGGCACAATTTCTACAGGAATGATTGTTTTCATATGGTTTGGTCAAGAGGAAGCGATTGCCAGCGTAGCCACGCTGACTTTGGTATCGGCTGTGTATTGCAATGCATGGATGCAGGCTTCGAGTGTGGCGCCGGTGGTAATCACATCGTCTATCAGCAGGACGTGTTTCCCCGACAGAGCGTCGGGAACGGTCAAACCAAAACCTGCCATTACGTTCTCCCAACGTTCGTAACGTTTTCTTCGCGTTTGCGAATCGGCGGCATGACGGCGCACCAGCGTTCGTGTATCCAGCGGCTTGTCGATTTCCTTGCACACGCCGGCGGCAATCCACTCGCTTTGGTTGTAACCGCGTTTGCGAAACTTTTCCGGATGTAACGGCACCGGCACCACCATATCCACTTCCGCAAATGCGGACGCCCGAAGATTTTTGCCCATTTCCCGCCCCAGAAATTCCCCTATTTCTTTCTGCCCGTGATATTTCACCTGATGTATCAACGTTTGGATGCGGTTGCCTTTTTTGTAAAAATAATTCGCTGTCGCATATTCCACCAACACGCGCCCCCAAAACATCTGCTCTACCGGATTGCCGCGTTCCCTGTAAAATCCGGTAACCGGCAAATCGTACAGACAATGCCCGCAAATATACTGCTCCCCATATTTCAGATCTGTTGTGCAACAGAAACAAAGATTGGGGTAGAATAAATTCACAAACCCTTTCCATAACTCAGACGCCGACGAAAACATGCCATTAAGATTTAACGTACAAATGTACGCCTTTTTACAAAATATCCGCAAGATGGAGGCGATTTTCGTTTGGTACATGGTAGCGAACGGCACACGCCAAAGGGTGTCCGGACAGTATCGGACACCCAACGAAAGAAAAATGATTTTTATTTCTTCTTCACGATCTTGATGGCGGGCTGTTGCACATTGTCCAATCCGTCGCCGATGTAAAAATCAAGGTGCGGAGGTTGGTTGTAGGCTACGTTTTGTGCAGCAACGCTCAACCGGTACAACGGGTTGTGCATCAGTGTGTACAATTTGTACTGCGTGGGTATCGTTGTAGTAAAAATCATCAGTTGGCTTGGGTCGTTCCCGTTGTACAGCACTACTTCTTCGCGCCAGTCTCCGAACAGGTCGGCGCTTATGCTTGGATTCTGCTTAGTGCCGTTGATGGATCGGGCGCCGAAATCGGCAAAATTCACTATCCGCACTACGCTATCACCTGCCCATTTGTCTAATTTCGTGCCGTCCAACAACTCATCCTGCAAGTTGTCGTCCCAATATATTCTGAAATTTACGGAAGGTTTTCTCAGTGCAACGACTTTTCCGCTCACGTTGTACACTGTATCGCTGGTGGAGCTCCAAAATTCAAAGCCTTTGTAACGCGGGTCGATGTCGGCTGCAATGCCGCGACCTACGTCAATAGTGGTGGGTCTGCCGAACAGCAGCGTTCCCGTTTTTGGGTCTCTCAGTTCCACTCCGGCAGGGCTTGGACGGCTTTCATGCACTTGGAAATATTCCAGTCCCGGACGGTCGGGGTCCATATCGGAAAGGTGGTGCGCATCGCCATGCCCCAAAGCTGTGGTGTACAGCAAAGTGCCATCATGGTCGATACAGGCGGCTCCGTAAGTGATCTCGTCAAAACCGTCTCCATCAATATCGCCCGGCGCAATGCTGTGGTTGCCTTGTCCGTAGGCTGTACGTTCGGGGGCTCTTTCGGTCCCGGAATCATATACCCAGCGTTCTTTCAGTGTTTTCCCGTCAAAATCATAGGCTGCGAGCACAGCGCGGGTGTAGTATCCGCGACACATCACTACCGACGGATGGACGCCGTCCAGATAGGCGATGCAAGCCAAGTAGCGGTCAACGCGGTTTCCGCTGTTGTCGCCCCATGTTTCGCGCATAGTGTCGCCTCTTGGCGGGTTATAGGGAATAGTGGTGATTTCCGCTCCCGTAGCGCCGTTGAAAACCGTCAGGTATTCCGGCCCGTCCAGAATAAAGCCCGTTTCGTTGCGATATACGGCATTGGGGTCGTCATTGCCCAAAATCACATATTTTCCTGTGCCGTCTTTAGTGCCGGGCGCTGTTTTGCACACCACTTCCGCAATACCGTCGCCGTCCAAATCGTACACCATAAATTGGGTATAATGGGCGCCTGCACGGATGTTTTTCCCCAGGTCAATACGCCAAAGTTGCGTACCGTCGAGTTTATATGCATCCAGAATGACGGGATCGGTAACGCCTCCACGGGAATTATCCTGTGCTCGTGCGTCCCATTTGACGATGATTTCATACGTTCCATCACCGTCCAAATCGCCTACGCTACAGTCATTAGGCAGATAACTTGCAAAAGGAGGCATCTGAAAGGCTTGTCCTTGTTGAGGCGCTTGTCCGCCTTGCCCTTGACGGGGTTGTTGTCCCTGTCTGCCTTGACCTGCTTGCTGTCCCTGTCTGCCTTGACCCGCTTGTTGTCCCTGTCTGCCTTGACCTTGACGGGGTTGTTGTCCCTGTCTGCCTTGACCTGCTTGCTGTCCCCGCCTGCCTTGTTGCCCCTGAGGAGATTGCCGCATTTGTTCCCATTGCGCAAGTCTTTCGCTTTCTATTTGCGCAAGGACGGCGCTGTCCAGCGTCGGACGGTTCATTTGCAACACCAAAAACGGCTTGTCCCAAGGAGTCACCTCATTGGAAGCCGACACTTCCTTACCTTTCACAAGGGTTTTCACTACGTACTTGTCACCAACGGTTCCTTGGGCGTCCACCCAATTGGTTACATCGGCAACAGGCTGTTCATTGATTTTTTCTTGATTCCGATACACGTTGAAGGCTACTTTCGTATCCTCGTCGCCGGTAAGCCGCCAACTGAGAAAAACACCTTCATCGCATTTGACGGCAACCAACCCTCTGTCGAGGTATTCCATTTGCCGCCCGATTTGCGCGGAACACGCCATAGTTATCACACACAGTACAGCACTTATTGCCGTTTGAAATCGAATGATCCAACAGTTTTTCATGAGATTCTTATTAAATTGTTTTTGAATTAAAATTATATCATAAATAACAAACGTCGTGACATTTTATTGTAGATTTATGATTTTTTAACAAATCTTCCGATGATCTTATTGCCTTCTTATTGCCTCTTTGAGGAAATTTTTCGCGTACCAAAACAACAAATGGCCGCGACATACCAAAATGCGACATAGCTCATTCGTTTCGAAACACGTCAAAATAGAAATTAAAAATTCTATTTTTTATGTTAAAAACAACATAAAGAAACGAAAATATGGTAAAAATTATAAAGTATGTGGTTGCGAAATAAAAATTGGCACGATATTTGTTTTATCTTTCGATACAATAAGACGTCAAATGCACACAGAAATGAATCGCATGAAAATTTGTATTTTTCCCGAATAATCCTAATCGGATTTTCCCGAATATGATTTCATGGGTACCTCCGGAATGCGGATGAAAAAACACCCGACCGTTCGGACGGAACAAAAGCATTTGACCTTGCCGGCAGCAATGCCAACGTGACATGTACACAGAAAATAGAGATACTATGGTAAACGGCAAACAACACTTGGAAACCGACAATTTGTCACCCGAAGCAACAAATTTGTCGTTAAACGAAACCGCCTCGATGCTTGAAGCGACAAAATTGAAACTCGAAGCATCAAGGTTGAGGCTCGAAGCATCGAAATTGAGGCTCGAAGCATCGAAATTAAAACTTGGCGCAATACATGACTCGGCGGTTTTGCCGCCGGATTAAGCCAAGCGAATATTTCCCGAACACAACGTGTGGTTGAACGAAAACATCGAACTCAACCACCGATAAAATAAAAATAACGCTGTCAGGATCGGCGCATGAAGTAGAATACTTCAATGGAAATCGTAATTTCGAATGAAATTTCAAAAAATCATAAAAAGAAACGAAAAATGGAACGATTTTTGTTGTATCAATGGTAAAGATATATGGAAATTTAGTATTTTTATCTAAATAGAAATTATTATTTATATAAGCGCAATTAAAAACACAGTCATATTGATTTAAAAAAATAGTTATGAATCAGGTTTTACACATCAAGAAAGATTTCGACAACCGCCATTCGGCTGTCATTGCCTGCCGTCGTGCAGGCGTTCGTAACGAACCGTCATACGGTCTTTTCCGTACGGAGAGCAGACAACGGCAGACGTCCTGTCAAAGAGATCTCCTGAATCAAGGCATGAATAAAATAAGTAAAATAAGTAATCACCCATTAAATATAAGTAACATGAAGTATTTTTTCTCCACTTTAATTTTTTTAGCAATGTTCACTGCCGCCAATGCGACGACGAGGTATGTGAAGCA
>JAISWR010000145.1 GCA_031270985.1 Bacteroidales bacterium
ACATATTCCCGCATTGGCGGAAGGCTACATGCGGCATTGCTATCCGGTGGTGGCAACGGTACTGTCGTTTGTGTCGAGGCTGTTTCCGTTTTCCTTGCTGGATGTGCTGTTCATTGCGAGTGTTGTCCTGTTTATCCTCGGCGTTGTGTTGCTGCTGCTGCACAGACTGTCTCTGAGGCGATGGATAAGAACAACGGTTTTGGCGTTGCTGTGGTTGCCGGCATGGTTCTACATGTCGTGGGGCGTCGGTTATTTCCGCCCCGATTTTTATGCACGGTCGGGTATGCTGCAGCAAACGGCGGACAAAGAGTTTTTTGAAACTTTCGTGTTGCGCTACATCGACTCGCTCAACTGTGCGTATCCTGCGGTGAAAGATTTTAACGCCAACGCCGTGAATAAGGAGATAGAGCGGCAGTACGGACGGTATCGCAGCACATTGCTGCTGCCCTACCCATGCGGCACGCGACGCATCAAACATACCATTGCCGAACCGTTGATGACGCGAATGGGCGTGAGCGGATATTTTGATCCGTTTTTCAACGAGGTACACTTGAACGGTTTCCTGCTCCCCGAAAGTTACCCGTTCACGCTGGCGCATGAAAAAGCGCATCAGTTGGGCATTGCATCCGAAGCCGAATGTAATTTCTTTGCCTCTGTTGTGTGTACGGCAAGCGATCATCCGTTGGTGAAGTACAGCGGCTATCTGCAAACCGTGTCGTATTTGCTCGGCGGCGTGCGCAGAATCTCTCCCGACGAATACCGGCGGATTTATGGACAGATTGACGCCCGCATCATTGTCGACTACCGCCGGATAAGGGAACACTGGCAAAAAAAAGAACACCGCAAACTGTCGGACATGCAGTATAAGATATACGACGTTTATCTCAAAACCAACAAACAGCGAAGCGGTGTTCTCAGTTATTCCGAAATGGTGGGGCTGCTGGTGGCGTGGGACTGTAAAAAATAAAATCGCATGTCCACACCTTTGATCAGATACAGGGACGCGACATTCCGGAAATACCGGCACACTGTTTTCCACAATACCTCGTGGGAGCTCCGAAAAGGGGAACATTGGGTCATCACGGGCGCCAACGGATCCGGCAAAACCACGTTTCTGGAAACCATAGCGGGACAACTGCTGCGCATACAAGGCACAGCAGAATACGGAATAGACGCGGCATCCATCGCTTCTGTGTGGTTCGGCGACAAATCCGTGCATTACGGCGATTTTTACTACCAACAGCGCTACCATGCTGCCGAAACGGAAGGCATCATCACGGTACGCCGCTTTCTGGCGCTCGAAAACAACCGTCATCCCCACCTGCAAGCCTTGAATATAACGCCGCTGCTGGATATGGAAATCATCAAACTGTCCAACGGGCAGTTCAAAAAAATGCTTATCGCCAAAGCATTGCTCAAAAATCCGCGCCTGTTGCTGCTGGACAACCCTTTTACCGGTTTGGATGCTGCCGCAAGAACGTATGTCGCGGAAACAATGGAACGCATCGCAGGCATGGGTACGCAAGTGGTAATGACGGCAGACGGCACACACGTCCCCCGCATGATCACTCATGTGATGGAGATAGAACGTTTTTCCGTTGCCCGCATCCATGCGCGGGAAGAAACGGTGCGGCGCAACATCCCCGCCGCCACAAAGGAACTTCCAAAACTGCCCGAACCACCCGCCCAACCGTTTGAAACGGTGGTACGCATGGACAATGTCACCGTCCGGTACAACGAAAAAACCGTCATTGATCGTGTGGACTGGCACATCCGTAAGGGAGAAAAATGGGCATTGACAGGTTCCAACGGCGCGGGAAAATCCATGCTGCTGAGTCTTATTTTTGCAGACCATCCGCAGGCTTACGCCAACCGCATCACCCTGTTCGACTGCAAACGAGGCTCAGGCGAAAGCATCTGGGACATCAAGGAGCGCACGGGCTTTGTGTCGCCCGAAATGCACATGTACTACGGCGGCACAGGCACCTGTACCGATCTTGTGCTGGGAGGACTGACGGAAAACCCCTACAACAGACGACACATTTCAGTGCAGGATACGGAATTTGCATGCCGTCTGTTTGCCTACTTTTCCGTTGAAGAAACCGCAAACGAACCTTTTCGGCAAGTGTCCACAGGGCAACGGAACGTAGCGCTGCTGATGCGGGCTTTGGTGAAAAACCCCGCACTGCTCATTCTGGATGAACCGTTTCAAGGATTGGACGAAGAAAAAATCGCCCTGGCGCGTACCTTACTGGACGCTTATTGCAACCACCGCACCCTGATTTTCGTGTCCCACAACCCGTCTGAATTTCCTTCATGCATCCAGCGCTGTCTGACAGTGGAAAACGGAAAAGCAACCGACACAAACAACAAAATTTTTACCCGTCTGTAAATGTTGTGATATATTTTTATAAATTTGCGGTTTATATGACAAGCATACAAAACATACCCGATGATGTACTGCTCCGCATCATCAGCGAAGGAGGCGAAATGAACTGGAATTTTCTTGCGCTGAAAGTGATGATCTTGCGGCTGAAATTGAAACTGTCTATGATGAACAACGAAATGGTGCGGAAACAGTGTTGTGCTGATTTGCGCGAACTGTTTCGCAAAAGTAGTCTCGTCCCTAATGCAAAAAAAGATATGCAAATAATCATCGATTGCTTCATGGAGGAGAATAACGCAAGAAACGGCGAACTGAAAATTCAATCCGCCGCTTCAACCAACAATTAATCATCAATTAAAGATCAATATCCGGAGTTTTGCATGGCTTGTTTTTCCTGACTTCGACAATGCGTCACCCTAAAACCGTAAACTAAAGCATACGGTTAATAAAGTGTCGTCCCTGAGGGACTTAGTCTAATCTTTTAATCTTATGGAACCTAATCAAGAAAATCAATAGCACCTCAAAAAAGATTTAGCCTTTTTATCGTCAATTTGACGCTGCCCATCGTCGGCACAAGAAACGGCGGACTGAAAATTCAATCCGCCGTTTCAACCAACAATTAATCATCAATTAAAGATCAATATCCAGAGTTTTGCATGGCTTGTTTTTCTTCTGCCGTC
>JAISWR010000028.1 GCA_031270985.1 Bacteroidales bacterium
AGGTAAAGAATAGCCTAATTTATTTTCAATTATTCTAATGTCGCATTCTTCAATCGACACCTCTGTTTTATAAAATTCTATCATAAAATACAATATGATTATCTGTATATGTACCTAAAATTCATTTTTGTAACTCAAACGCCTCCCATTCGCAACCGGGAAATCCATCTACCCACGTATTCGGGTTGTGTACATAATTATAAAGAGTAAATCCCCCCGCCAATCCAATCGGATCCTGACTCAAATACATCCCCTCTTCCGGATTATAATACCGAAACCGATTATAATACAGCCCCGTACAATCCGTGCTTCCGGTGCGGAAGCAAAAAATTGTGCGGTTATGGAGTCCCTCATATCTGTTGGAATAATGTATAGCTTCGCCACGTCAGTCCCATTGAGCGCTGAACAACAATTTGATTTTCACCCGTTTACATCAATAAACGCGCCGTTCAAAACAAAGCTCGTCTGGTTGATGATGTGACAAAGATACAACATTTTTTTGAAAACAACATGATTGAGTTTTTTGGGATTTTTTTTGGGAAGTTATTGTCTTCCGGCGGTGCGTCCTGCATGACGCATATTTACGACAGACAGCGGAAATACGGTCGAAAAATAACCGGAAATTAAGATAATCCGGAACGTTGATTTATAATGGATTACTTTTTATCTCATTCGCTTCGTCTTTCAGCCGTTCTATCAATGCTCCGAATATCCTTTTGCCTTCTTCGCGGTTGAGGGTTGTCCGGCGTTCGACAATTTCCAGCCTGACAAGGTAGGCGAATATCCTTTCGATGGTGAAATATTTGAAGAATATTGCTTCGTCTAACCATTGCCATTTCAGCAGGTCTATTTTCTTTTCCCGTTCCATCCAGTCGGGTTCTTCGGCTATGCGCTGCCACTCTTCAATGTTGTTTGCCAGACCGGCAAGCGATGGCGTACGCTGACCTGCAGTTTCTCTGATGGATTGCGCTATTTCGTTGTCACCCACCGCTTCTGCCCGCATATTGTATTTGCGGGCGGCGTGTGCCGCAAGGATGTTGTTCAGGTTCAAATTGAACTCAAACCAGCCGGATATCACGGCATTACCGCAATGTATCGCCATTTGGTAATAAAGCCCTGCAAGACGGTCTTCCCATTTTACGGTTTCGTCTTCATCGCGACGGGTTTTGTATTCTTCCGCAAACTCACGGAAATAAGACGGGAAATGCTTGTTGCGCACTGTTTCGCCTTCTTCGGACAGACGGAAACATTCTTCCATTTCTTCTTTAGTGAGGTTGCCGCGCATATCAAAATGCAATTCTCTGTCTTTTAAGTAATTTAAAAGATTTCGATTGTCAAATTTTTGATAAAACAAGTCTATCAGCCGTTTATCGTTGGCGGCAATCTGCGGATATACCGATTCTTTGAAAGTAAGCGTGTCGAAAGCCGGTCGGCTATCGTCTATCCCAATATCCGGTAGTCCTGCAATCAAACAATAATAGTCCACGTCACATGAATTTATTTAAACAGCATTTCCGCCAGTTGAGGACGGATGAAATCTTTGAAAAAGGCGGCAAATTCATCGTCGCCAAACTGTATTTTGTATGTACCGTCGGCAGGCACAACGATGAACGAAGAGGGTTTGCCGTTCACCTGTTCGATTTTTACGCCTTCGTCCAGCAGATTTTTTGCATGTTGGGCAAAATATTGCTTCAGCGTTTCGGCGTCCGAAGTGCGGATCGTAATGTTTTCTCCGGCGATTTGGCGAGTTGCTATCGTAAGTATCAGTTGTTGCAACCATTCCCGGGTGACGGTTTCTTTCACGGCGGCAACGGCAACGGCGTCGGTCATCAGGTCTGTTATCTTGCTTTTCAGCGTTTCCGCAGCACGGGCGGCATATAAAGACAATTCGGACTTCGTGTTTTTTGCCAACGTTTCGGCTTGTTTGCGTGCGTCGGTCACGATTTTTTCCGCTTCGATTTGCGCTTTGTGCAGCAAATCCACTTTTTCTGCTTCGGCTTGAGCGATAATCTTTTGTGCTTCTTCCTGACCTTTCTCTACCCCTTCGCGATAGATTTTTTCGGCAATTTCTTGAACCTTATTTTCCATAATATCAACATATTATCATTCCCGTCTTATAGCTTCATCTTCCATCCAAACGGGACTGCAAGATAACCACTTTTTGACAAAGTTGTACTGTCCTGCCGGATATTTTTATTTATTCTTAATAAGAATAGCAAAAAAATGCGTATCTTTGCTGCAAAATCATAAGCGATGTATTTATCCGATTTACAGACAGGGCAAAAAGGAGTGATTGCCGCGGTGCGGGGACGCGGTTCGTTCAGGAAGCGTATCCTTGACATGGGATTCATCAAGGGACAAACGGTGGAAGTCATTCTGAATGCACCGCTGGAAGATCCCATTAAATATAAGGTGATGGATTATGAGGTGTCGTTACGCAGGAGCGAGGCGGCGCTCATTGATGTGGTTACGGAGGAAAACGGCGACCATACGGTTGCCCGTTACGGGACGTCGTCCGAAGAGATACACCGTGATTTTCATCCTGACATGCAAACTATCCACGTGGCATTGGTCGGTAATCCCAATGCCGGAAAAACATCCCTGTTCAACGTGGCGTCCGGAGCGCACGAACATGTGGGCAACTACGGCGGTGTGACGGTGGATGCCAAAGAAGGCCGGTTTAAACACAAAGGTTATACGTTCAAAATCGTTGACCTGCCCGGCACCTACTCCATCTCGGCGTATTCGCCCGAAGAAGTGTTTGTGCGCCGCTATCTGCTGGAACAGTCGCCTGATATTGTGGTGAACGTAGTGGCGGCATCAAACCTGGAACGCAACCTGTACCTCACCACTCAGTTGATTGACATGGACACCTATATGGTGATTGCGCTCAACATGTACGACGAAATGGAGGACAACGGCAACCGGCTGGACTACGGAATGTTGGGCAAAATGATCGGCGCTCCCATGCAACCCACCGTTTCTACGCGCGGAAAGGGAGTAGTGGAATTGTTTGACTGCATCATTGAAGCATACGAACAGCGAGAACCGAACATGCGCCACATCCATATCCATTACGGAAAGGCGCTGGAAGAGAGCATAGACAGATTGCGCAACGCACTGATGCATTCCGGTATCGGCAAACATTATTCCAAACGCTATCTGGCTATCACCCTGCTGGAAAACAATCGCGAGACAGAACGGCTACTCAGAAAAGAGTTGGCGGACAAGGCGGAAGAATGTGAAAAAATATTCCGTTTGCGCGACGCCGAAAACAAACGCATAGAAGCATTGTTGAACGAGGACAGCGATCAGGCGTTCACCAATGCGCGTTATGGCTTCATTTCCGGAGCGCTTAAAGAGACCTATACGGAAAATCCCAACAGGCAACCGGGCATCACCGAACTGATAGACCCCATCGTCACCAGCAAGTATTTCGGCTATCCCATCTTTTTGCTTTTTATGTGGGTGATGTTCTCCGGCACTTTTCTGCTGGGGGCTTATCCGCAAGAGTGGATAGAAACGGGCGTGGTATGGCTGGGCGAATGGCTGGGACGGTACATGGCCGATGGATCGCTGAAAGACCTGCTGATCGACGGCGTAATAGGCGGCGTGGGCGGCGTGATTATCTTCCTGCCCAACATCATGATCCTGTACTTTTTTATCGCTTTGATGGAAGATTCGGGCTATTTGGCGCGCGCCGCATTCATCATGGACAAGGTGATGCACCACATGGGATTGCACGGTAAATCATTCATCCCGCTCATTATGGGTTTCGGGTGCGGCGTACCTGCCATCATGGCTACGCGAACCATTGAAAGCCGCAACAGCCGCATGATCACCATGCTGGTGACGCCGCTGATTTCGTGCAGCGCACGATTGCCGGTGTACATCCTGCTGGTGGGCGCATTTTTCCCCAACCATCCAGGATGGATCATGCTGACGCTCTACACGACAGGTATCGTACTGGCGGTCATCATGTCGCTGATTTTCAAACGGTATCTTTTTCATAAGGAAGATATCCCTTTTGTGATGGAATTGCCCCCCTACCGTGTACCCACCACGCTGTCGGTATTCCGCCATACGTGGCAAAAGGCGCAGCAATACCTGCGAAAAATGGGCGGCATTATCCTGATAGCGTCCATTATCATTTGGTTTTTGGGCTACTTCCCGCGCCATACCGTTTCGGAACAACAGTTTGAAGCAGTCGTCGTACAAGCCCGCGCCACAGGCAACGAAGAAGAAGCTACCGTGCTGGAACGCAAACAAAAAGCAGCGCATCAGGAGGAATCATACATCGGGCGCATCGGAAAACTGATAGAACCTGTATTGCGTCCCATCGGCTTCGACTGGAAAATCAGTGTAAGCCTGCTGTCGGGCATGGCAGCCAAAGAAGTGGTGGTGAGCACGCTTGGCGTCCTGTATTCGGGTGACGAAAACACCCGCGAACTGCCTGAAAAATTGAAAACAGCCGTCCGTGCCGATGGAAACCCCAGTTTCACACCGCTAACAGCATTTTGCCTGATGCTTTTTGTATTGATATATTTCCCGTGCATCGCTACTATTACTGCCATCAAAAACGAGTCCGGATCATGGAAATGGGGACTGTTCGCAATTTTTTATACCACCGCACTGGCTTGGGTCATCTCGTTTGCCGCACACAGCATCGGCAGCATGTTTGCCGCGTTGACCTGACAACAGCGCCGCGCAACCTGTATCCGGCATGGCTGCAAGCCACATCTGTTTGGATGTAGTTCTGGTCTGAGTAAATCCAGTTGAAATCCGCGTGGCCGCATGTTGGACTGAGCGATCCGGTCAGCAGCTTGATGAGCGTGGTTTTCCTTCAATCCCGACGCCGTGTTTTCCGACGAGTTGGTTAGAGGAGCGTGATGTCATGTTTGGGGTGAATATTACGTGAAACTTGACGCAAAATTACTGTTTTTTACGCCCTATCGAAATTATTTTCCCGTATGGCGCAAAATTTGCAGCGCTTAGTGATGAGGGTGAATCATTCCGGCAGGATGTTTTTGTAATGTTCGTATCGTTGCATCACCTGTGCCACAAAAGCATTGGTTTCCTTGCCGACGCACCGTCCATGCCGTACTTCGGGATCGGTGTAGACGTGCGGATCTGTTTTGCTCAGCAGGCAGGAATCCACATTGCTGTCCCACACCGACGCATCTTTCCCGTATTTTTCCGCCAGCCGTCGTGCATCGAATATGTGTCCGGGTCCGATGTTGTAAGAGGCAAGGACAAATTTGATGCGTTCGTTCTTGTCGGGGATGGATTTTGACAGGATGTCGTTCAGGTATTTGATATATTTCACGCCTGCTGCTATCTGTTTTTCGGGGGGTGAAGTGCTGTCAATGCCCAATTCTTCCATAGTGGAGGGCATTATTTGCATCAGCCCGAACGCTCCGACTCTGGAACGCGCTTCGGGGTTGAATCGCGACTCCTGACATACCAGCGACGCCAGCAACCGCCAGTCCCAATTGATGCCTGCACTGTATTTCCTGAACAGTTCGTCGTAATCGGAAACGATGCCCGTGCGAACGGCATACAACCTGCTGTTGATGCGGTTTTGTATTGTTTTGCTTTTGTAATATGTGTTGTACAGGATGGCATAGCGCTTTGTTCGTTTGAATTGTTCCAGCCATGTACGGATTTCATGCTGCAGGCTGTCGGAGGAATTTCTGACCGCCCAGCCCACAGACAATTCTCCCAGCGGGGTATCTGTGTCTATATTCGGATATCGGGCGGCGAGCAATCGTGCGACGGAATAGCGGCAGGCGGCATAATCCAGTTCGCCGTTGTCCACTAATTTGAACAATATTTCGGGTTCAATGTTCCGAAAATTTACAAAATCGATGTGTTGTCCGCTCTCGGTAACTATTTCTTCGCCTGCAGACGTACATCCCGAGGTATATACCATCCTTCCGGCGAGCATTTCAGGATGGCGCACGAGCTGTTCTTCCATCTGCCGACCGTTCATCTCCTTCCACTGCGCAGGTTTACGCTGCAACAGCACAACGCGGTCGGTGTAAAGTGGAATACAGGCGGTTGAAGCGCTGTCAATGCCGGAATGGAATGAGGTAATTACCATATCGCATTGCCCTGAGGCGAGTGCGTGCATATTTTGTTCATCGTCTTTCCCGATACGGATTTCTACATTAATACCCAGATGCTTACCTATTCCGGCAAGTAATTCAAATTGGAAGCCCATCGGTTCGCCGTTGAAAATGAAATAATCTGCTGGATGACGGTCTGTCATTGCGACCAATACGTCTTTCTCCCGAATTGCGGACAAATCGGCTGTGTCCTGCTTTTCCTGTCTGTGTATCACGCACGAACACAAGCAAACAAGTCCTGCCATCCATGCGTTTTTTATCGTTGTTTTTGTGTTTTTTCCTGAATTTTTTCCAATCATTATTTATCTATTTGGTTCATACTGTGACCTGCCGGATGCCGAAAGGTCATTATTAAAATTATGATCTAATCATAAAATGCCCATGAAATACCGAATTTCACCCTGAATTCCGGCAAAGGATACCGGTACGCCATAAAATATTCCTTGCCTAACGGTTGTGTCAGCAAGGCGCTAATATTTTCTGCTTTCACAAAAATGCGCGCCCGTTTGAGTTGAAAATTCAAGAAAACGTCCGTAAACGGATATCCGCCTATTTTTTGTTCATCCTGAAGATAAAACATCCCCGACGAGGGCATGTATGCATACGCATAATATTTCGTGTGATAGACGACATCCCACCCCAACTGCATGTTCAGCACATTGCGCACCAGCCATCCTTCGAAATAGGTGGACTGATAGCCGGCGAATGCAGGTAATGGAACGATGTCGTGCGAACTGTGCTGCCCATAGAGGCGGAACAGGAAATGCAACTTCCACCATTTCAGGTCTTTTTCGAGAAATGCCGTTGTGACCATCACCAAGTCCTGTGTTTGCTGGGGCATTGCCTGCCGGTCGATGTACACGTAACGATTCAGTTGGGACAGATACAACCCTGCTTTGAATTTGCGGTGTGGCATCAGAAATTCCCCATGCAGCCGTATTTCCTGCGACATGTCAAAATCGTTGTCCCACACCAGCCAGTTGGAGGTATAACGATTCAGGAAATAGGACGGACGGGCGTTTTCAATACTGCCGCCCAGCAAAAGCGTATTCTTCCCTCCAGACGTGTAGTAATGCAACTGTACCGTTCCGTTGATGTTAAGATTGCCCGGTTTGTATCCCGTGAAATAGAAACGACCGTTGAAATCCCAGTTGAGATAACGTCCCGTATGGTTGAAAAAACGACCGGTGATGGCGGTATTGAAATATCTTTCCGTGCCTCGGTAGGTAATTACGGTTTCCTGCCAGTTCATCAGAGGAAGACTGCCGCTCCATCCATTGGCAGGTGGCGTGTATTCGCCGTGATTCACCGAATTTATGACGGGTATGATATTGTTGTTGTATCTGTCCATTTCGTTCAAAATGCCGATGCTGAAACCTGCCGTGAACCTGTTCCGTGCCTGCTCCTTAATCATCAACTCGAAATGGTTAAATATCCGCCTGAAATACAGGGAATCATGAGTGGATATTTGCCCGAAGTACGGCATTTGTAAAGGCAATGCGCCTTGAAGTCTGCGAACATAAGCGGCGGTGTCGCTAAATTCCCGCTTCGTCCATTCGTATTTGAATGTGTGCACCAGCGTGAAACGCGACACATTGACGGAATCCGGCGTAGCGTTCCGTCCAAACAGCCGCAATTGTTTCGGCGCATAGGTCTGCATCACGTAAAAACTGCGGTTCACCATGACGGTTTTTCCGGCCTGTGAGCGCATCACATTGGTTTGCGACGCATAATCGTTGTCGTAAAAATCATTGATGTTTGCCAAACCGCCGTTTTCGCGCATACGGATATTGTTCCAGTTGAAATTGGCATACATGGAATACTGATTTCCACGATATGCGGAAAACAGGGAAAATGCATGATCTGAGGTATTCTGGTTGGTATAATACCCCACCGAAGCGGTAATATCATAATGCAGGCCTACGTTCCACTGTTTGTTTACATTCTGGGTATGCACCACGCTGAGGATGGACTCATTGACGGATTTTGCACCCGCAGAGGAATAGTTCAACAGCGTATAAGGCATTTGGGTTTGATAATACATAGTTTCCTCCGGGATGTGCATGTATAAAGCGACATGGTCGGTAAACAGGAAGTCGGATGGGCGTTTTCGCGCTTCAAATCCGATGGGATAGTAGGAAAGACCTGCATTTCCGAGATATGTCCCCGCAAAGTAATGCCGCATCACGGGATTGTTGATTTCAAAACGGGAAAGCGTCGTATCTATAACCGTCTGTATGCGGGCATACGAATTTCTGTCCAGTATTTGGTAAGCAAATATCTTGTTGGACAACGTGTCCAGTGGGTCGGTCAAGCCTACCACTACGATTTTGGGCACAGAGTCCTGCACGATGGATGCGGTATCGGAAAGCGGCGGTTCTGTTTCCTGATTGTCGGCAACATGATTTCCCGTCTTTTCCGGCAGATCGGGCAAAACATGACGAAGCGTATCGCTGCCAAGTGTCTGTGCGGATAACGTATCTCTTTCCTGTCCGGATACATGTCCGGAGAGCAGCGCCAATAATACGTAAAAAACTATAAACAAGCGCTTTATGAAAAATATCGAACCATTTTTCATGGCGACAAAGGTACAGTTAAAAATGATGATTTTACAAATTTTCCTGTTAAAAAAAACTCGCCACAAATTGAGGACAGGTTTTTTTCATGTGCATTTTTCCTGAAATACAAATCAATCAAAACATCCCGTTTTCAATCTGTTTTGCATCGAGAGATCTATGAATTTTCCGTATTTCAGTCGTTTCATCACTCTATTGAATGTACCACCAGTCCGCTTCTCAGTTTTGGTTCGAACCATGTTGTTTTCGGAGGCATGATGTTGCCGGTATCGGCAATGTTGATCAATTGCTTCATACTGACAGGATACAGGGCAAAAGCAACCGCCATTTCACCGGAATCCACTCTGCGTTTCAGTTCACCCGTTCCGCGTATGCCGCCTACGAAGTCTATCCGTTTGGAGTTGCGCAGGTCGGTGATGTTCAGGATAGGCGTGAGCATCTGTTCGGAAAGGATGGTCACGTCCAGACAGCCGATAGGGTCGCTGTCGTTGTAAACACTCGATTTGGCTTTCAGGACATACCATTTGCCGCCGAGATACATGCCAAATTCATGTAATACCGCAGGTCGGTATTCGTCCGTACCTTTGCATTCCACCGTGAATCCTCCACTCAGGGCGGCAAGGAAATCCGCTTCCGAGTATCCGTTCAAATCTTTTACCACACGATTGTAGTCAAAAATTTTCAATTGGTTGTCGGGGAAATGTACGGCGAGAAAATAGTTGTATTCTTCGTTGCCCGTGTGGTTAGGGTTGGCGTTGCGGCATTCCGCGCCCACTCCGGCAGCGGCGGCAGTGCGGTGATGTCCGTCGGCGACATACGTATAAGGTATGGCGGCAAACAGACAGACAAGGCGATCAATGGTTGCACGGTCGTCAATCACCCATAGCCGATGCCCGATACCGTCATCAGCCGTAAAATTGTATTCTTCGGGCGTGGCGGCGATACGCTCTACGATGGTATCAATCTCTGCGTCGGCAGGATATGCGAAGAACACCGGTTCGTAGTTCATCCGACTCACGCGAATGTGATTGCGACGGTCTTCTTCTTTATCGGGGCGCGTCAGTTCATGCTTGCGGATGATGTTGTTTTCGTAGTCGTTCACCGATGCACAGCCCACAATGCCGTATTGTGTACGCCCATCCATGGTTTGCGCATAGACGTACAGTTTTTCCTCGTTATCCGGACGGAAAATGTTGTCGGCAATCATTTTTTTGAAGTATTCGTTGCCGGTGCGATATACCAATGTGTCGTGTTCATCCGTTGTTTCCGGAAGGTCAATTTCCGGTTTGATGACATGCAGGAACGACAGGGGATTATTTGCCGCTTCCCGCATTGCTTCGGCGCGGTTCAACACGTCATACGGACGTGATGCAATGTACGCCGCTTGTTCCTTTGCCGGACGTATCCCTTTGAATGCTTTAAGTACAGCCATTGTTAATATGATGATTTATTGTTGATTCAGCCAGATGCACAACAGTATGAAAGGCGCCATTCCTTTGGGGTCGTTTTGCCTGATTTTCTCCGTTGCATAATATTCGAAAGATCCGTCGCGATAAGGATTTCCACCTAATCCCGCTCCGCCGCATGTTTTTTCAAGATTCACCGTCCCGTCGGCAGTGATATTGATGAGATGCGTCAATATTCCGTGATATGTTTTTTCGGCTTCGGCGAGGTAGGTATCCGGCAAATAGCCTTTTTTCGCCCCTTTGGCAAATGTACAGGCAAACATTGCCGAACCCGATGCTTCAAGATAATTGCCTTCCCTGCCGCCCATGTCTGTGATCTGGTACCAGAGTTTGGTTTCGTCGTCACGCACATTCAGCAATGCTCCGGCAACGTTGTTCAGGATAGCAATGACTTGCTGCCGTTCGGGATGATCTTCGGGCAGAAAATCCAGCACGTCCACTATCGCCATCATATACCATCCGATGGCACGACTCCAGAAGTGCGGCGATTGTCCCGTTTGCGGGTTGCTCCATTTTTGTTCGCGGCTTTCATCCCACGCATGGTACAGGAGTCCTGTCTTTTCGTCCAACGTATGGCGATAGCAAAGAATGATTTGCCTCGCCGCTTCATCCGTCCATGTGGGATCGTTAAATTCCGCGCCATATTGCGCCATGAATGGCGATGCCATGAAAATGCCGTCCAACCACATTTGGTACGGATAAATCTTTTTGTGCCAGTATCCGCTGTCGCTCGTACGGGGATGCGTTTCCATCTGGCGTATGTGGTTCTGTATGGCGGTACGGTACCTGTTGTCTCCTGTTTTGTGCCACAGTGCAAACAGGTTGACGGCAGGGCGAATCCTGTCCAGATTGTATTCTTCCATGCTGTAGAATCGCGCAACACCGTAAGGATCAACGTAATAGTCCATATATGTCTTCAGGTAGGCGAAATATTTTTCGTCGCCCGTCACATCGGTTAATGCGCCGATAGCGCCCGCCAGAAAGGCAATGTCATACTGCCATTTGTTGGGCGTAGAGGTGGATTTGGTGAGCGTATCGTAACGTCCCATTTCAGAATCCGCCATTGCCACAGCCCATTGCAGCGGACTGTGTTCTTCGCCGAGACGGTTTTTCCGTACGTTGCCGCACGAAATCATGATGAGCGGCAACAGCAACAAAGCGTTGACCGACAGTTTTTTATGTTCCATTTTCGTGTATTTTATTGTTTTGAAATTCATATTTTTTTCAATCATTGTCCTACAAGTTCGGTAATTATTTTGCCCTGTGAGGCGTCGGGCGGCATGATATTCATCAGCGCCGCAATAGTGGACGCTATTTCGGCTATATCCACGGGGGCGGTAATTTTGTCGCGTTTGATCTTCCATCCGTACCAAATCAACGGCACTTGCGTATCATAGATGTACGGCGAATTGTGTGCGGTGACATTCGGCGTTTTTTCAATCCATCCCGGATACAGATTGATGAACACATCCCCTGAGCGACGCGGGAAAAACCCGTTCTGCAAATTTCCGCGAAATCCTTCGGTAAATTGATTTTCCTGCAATGTTCGTGCGGTAATCGTGTGGGATATTCCGGTAAATTGACTCAAGAATAGGGCTACGGTTTGCTGGAAATCTTCCGGTTTCAGTTTTGAATTTTCGATGAGTTCCGTGTTCAGATATAACTGTTGCCTGAAGTAGAACTTAATCCATTCGCCGCTTCCGTACAGGGCATTCAGATAACTGCGCAGAAGCGACAAAGCGCTGTTGGCGTTAAAAATCCCTGCCGGCGTTTTTGAGTCGGAAAGGTAGCCCGTTGTTTGTGCGGCGCCGTGATTGGCGGTAAGAAAAATCAGCGTATTTTCTTTACCTAAAAAATCGTCCACAAAGTTAAGAAAATGTTCCAAATCTTGATCTAATTTGATGAAAGCGTCTTCCAATTCAATGGACATCGGTCCGAAAGCATTTCCGATACGTTCGGTGGCGACGAAAGAAATCGCCAGCAGATCGGTAAATTCATCTTTGCCGAGATTTTCGTTCACGATGACGGCAGTCGCCATGTCTTTGGTGAGGCTGTTGCCGAAAGGCGTTTGGCACAGCAATCCGTAACGGGTGCTGATGCTTTTGTTTTTCGTCAAGTCGGGCAAAACATAGGGAAACACGATACGTCCCTCAATGCCTTTTTCGTACGGATTGGCATCAGTCAGGCAACGGGTGTACTGCTCTGCGGGAAAACTGCTTGTCCACGTTTTGGCAAGATATATATCCGGCAGTTTTTTACGATTTTCCGCGGTCAGCCAATTGGGCAAATTATCCATGTAGAAACTGCTGGTCACCCAGTTGCCCGTTTCCGTATCCAGCCAGAATGCGCCGTCTGCCGTATGTCCCGCCGACAGCACTGCCGACACGGCGTCGTGCGAAACGCCAAACACTTTGGAGCGTTTGACGCTTGCCAGCTTTATTTCGTCGCCGATAGTAGTGCAGATGAGTTGGTGCGGGGAAAAATGACCTGCGTCAAACGAACCGCCGACTGTCTTTGCGGTTTCATCGCTCACGGCGGTCTGCGTGCGTCGGAGAACACGGTCGAACCACTCGTCGGCAACAATGCCGTGACGCGACGGGGGAGCGCCACTATAGATGGTGGCATAGCCCGGAGCGGTTTGTGTGAAAAAATAGTTGCAGAAAGCGTTGCTGCAATACGCGCCTTCGTTGATGAGCCGCTTGAAACCGCCTTCGCCAAATTTATCCCAGAATCTGCGGATGTAGTCGCTACGCATCTGCTCCACCACAATGCCGATAACCAAACGAGGCTGCTCGGAAGGAATCCTCATAGCGGACTGCGCCTGCACGTTGCCGACGTACATACACGCCGGAACAAAAAGATAAAAAATGATTTCCCGTATTTTGTTCATGTTGCTCAAAGAGGTTACATTTTCTGCAAGGGTTCAAATCGTCCCCGCAAAAACTGCTTCGATTTTCGACAATATCCGGCATCGTTCACGCCTCGTGTCCGCAAATTGCCGGCGTCATAGCATAAAGACGACATTTTTCGCCGGCGGATTACAGCAATCCGTCGGGCGTTACCGTGTCCATGTCGCCATAGTCAAGGTTTTCGCCTGCCATTCCCCAGATGAAGGTATAATTATTGGTTCCTGCCGCAGCGTGAATAGACCACGACGGAGAAATTACCGCCTGTTCGTTTTTCATCCAGATATGGCGTGTTTCGTCAGGTTCGCCCATGAAATGACAGATCGCCTGTCCATCCGGCACTTCAAAGTAGAAATATGCTTCCATCCGGCGCAAATGCGTGTGTGCCGGCATGGTGTTCCACACGCTGCCGGATTGCAGTTCGGTCATACCCATTTGCAACTGACAGGTTTCCAGCACTTGCGACACGATGAGCCGATTGATTTTCCGCGCATTCGACGTTTCCAGAGAGCCGGCCTCCAGCACATTGGCGTCTTTCAGAGTGATGTGGCGAATCGGGAACGACTTGTGTGCGGGCGCGGAATTGATGTAAAACTTGGCAGGTTGTTGCGGATTTTCGCTGGAAAATATCACCTCGTGATCGCCGCTGCCCACATATAATGCCTCCTTGTAAGCAAGCACATACTCCTGATTGCCTACTTTGACTTTGCCCGTACCGCCCACGTTAATTACGCCAAGTTCTCTGCGGTGAAGAAAATTCGGCGCTTTCAGCGGATCGATGGTTTCCAGCGGAAGCGCTTTGGTGACAGGATATGCGCCGCCCACGACATAACGGTCATACATGGAATACACCACGTTGATCTCGTCTTTAACGAACACTTTTTCTACCAAATGTTCTTTTCTTAGTTTTTGGGTGTCATAATGCTTGGCATCTTCAGGATGCGAAGCATAACGAATTTCATACTTTACACTCATGATTGTGACTGTTTTAGGATTTTGAATATAGGGCACGAAATTACGCATAAAATATTATCCGGCAAACAAAATTATATTTTTTCTCTTTTTTTTCAAAAAAAAATTTTGATACCTGAAGCTTTTTTTGTTTTTTTGTATTTTTTGGTAACAATGATATTGTCTTCATGAAAGAAGAGTTGAATCGGTTCTTTATCAGGTCTTTATCTTTGCTGGCACTGATAGTTGGCATATCGGTGGGGTTGTTTTCCGTAGCGTGGAAAAACGCCGATTTTCCGGGCAACATCGTTAGTGTGGCATTTATTTGGGCAACCACCTGCGGATTCCATTTCTGGCTGATGCGTGTGGTGGCCAGGCATCCCAAATCATTCGGTGGGATATTTCTGATGCAAACGGGCATTAAGTTATTTCTGTTCGCTGCATATATTGCCGTTTACCTGTATCTGTTCCGCGAATATGCAGTGCGTTTTGTGATTCTTTTTTTGGTGACATATATTATATTTGCAGTTTTTGAAGTAGTTTCGATTTTGAAATTCGTGAAAAATTCAGGAAAAGACAAAATATCAAATTGACAGGCGTATGGCACATCGGATAAAATACTTGTTGGCGTTTCTTCTGTTGGCGTTGATTTCACGGGTTGGCGCACAGGAGTATGACGAGCGTCATCATGAAGGCGATACGGCGGAGGTTGCCCGTGAAAGCGAAGCCTTTGATCCGGGGACATTTATCCTCGAACACATCGGCGACGCTTACGAATGGCATATCCTGACTGTCAACGGGCATCATGTTTCCGTGCCGCTGCCGGTCATCGTTTACAGTACGCATCCGGAACATGAAGGGCTACACGTGTTTATGTCGAACAAATTCCATCACGGGGAACATCACGGTTTCCGCATTGCCCATGACGGCAATAACAAAGGAAAAATTGTGGAACAGGCGGCGGACGGCTCTTTTGTACGTCCGGCAGTGGATATTTCCATCACCAAAAACGTATTGGCGCTGTTTGTCAGCGTTATCATCATCCTGAGCGTTTTCCTGTCGGTCGCCAAACGCTACAAAGCGCATCCCGACAAAGCACCCGCAGGTCTGCAAGGTTTGATGGAGCCGCTCATTCTCTTCGTGCGCGACGATATTGCGCGTCCCGCCATCGGGCACAAGTACATGCGATTCATGCCCTACCTGCTGACCATATTCTTTTTTATTCTGATTAACAATTTAACGGGATTGATACCCGTTTTCCCGTTCGGGGCAAATGTTACGGGCAATATCGCCATTACGCTGGTACTGGCGTTGCTCACCTTTATCATTACGCTGGGCAATTCAAACCGGAATTATTGGATACATATATTTAATACACCCGGTGTTCCGTGGTGGCTGAAAATTCCGCTTCCGCTCATACCGTTCATTGAGTTTGTGGGAATGCTCATCAAGCCATTTGTGTTGATGGTGCGGTTGTTTGCCAACATCACCGCAGGACACATCATTGCCATCGGTTTTTTCAGCCTGATATTCATCTTCGGCGCAAAGAGTGCGGTAATGGGCTACGGCATGTCGATAGTGTCGGTGACGTTCACCATTTTCATGACCGTGCTGGAATTGCTGGTCGCGTTTATTCAAGCGTATGTATTTACCCTGCTTTCGGCGCTCTACTTCGGTTCGGCGGTGGAAGAACATCATCATAAAGAATAATTTTTTTTAATCACTAAATATTTATATATATGTTACTTACAGTTATTTTACAGGCAGCAGCCAACGTAGCGTTGGCAAAGTTAGGTGCAGGCATCGGAGCGGGCATCGCAGCGGTAGGCGCAGGTATCGGTATCGGCCGCATCGGCGGTTCGGCAATGGAAGCCATTGCGCGACAGCCGGAGTCGGTAGGAGATATCCGTTCCAACATGATTGTCGCCGCAGCCCTTATCGAAGGCGTTGCCTTTTTTGCCATCGTGTTGTGTTTGCTGGTGCTTTTCGTATAAAAACAGATGGATTTGAAACCCGTGCGAGTTTGTGCGGTTGGCAGGACGGCACGGGTTTTTTTGTTTGAAATTAAAAATTTGGAAATAAGATTGTCTGGAACAATAGCGTGTTATTATTTTGGACAATCACAATAAAAATCAAAAATATGCAATTGGTATCACCCGATATTGGGCTGTTATT
Organism: Bacteroidales bacterium; assembly: GCA_031270985.1. GTDB lineage: Bacteria > Bacteroidota > Bacteroidia > Bacteroidales > UBA4181 > JAIRLS01. Next base: position 16,203 of record JAISWR010000028.1, read on the forward strand.
CTGGATGTTGGTGTCTTTTTTGACCGTTTTGTTTCTGTTGAGAAAATTCGCATGGAAGCCGATATTGAACATGTTGCACCGTCGCGAAGAGTCCATCGAACAGGCGTTGAAAGCGGCAGACCGCGCCCGGGAAGACATGTACAAAATGAAAGCGGACAACGAAAAAATTCTGGTGGAAGCCCGTCAGGAACGTGACCGCATTTTCCGCGAAGCACAGGATTTGAAAGAGAAAATCCTTGCTGACGCCCGCGAACAGTCAAAAAAGGAGCAAATGCGTATCATGGAAGAAACCAAAACGCTGATACAGACGGAAAAAAATAATGCCGTGAAAGAAATACGCGCATTGTCCGCCGACCTGTCCGTACGGATTGCCGAAAAATTGTTGCGCCGCGAGTTGAGAAACGACCAGCAACAAAAAACGTTAGTGGAAGAGATGAGTAACGAGTTGAACCTGAATTGACGATGAACAACAGCATCATATCCGGTCGTTATGCCAAAGCCTTGATTCAGGCGGGTATAGCGCAAAATTGCCTTGACGCGCTTCGGGATGACACGACATTGCTGATCGCCGCCATCAAGGAAAACCTCATATTCAGGCAAATACTGATCAGCCCCGTCATCAAACCGTCGCAAAAGCACGGCGTGATGGATGAGTTGCTGGGTAAGCGGGTGCACGCCATGACGCTCAGTTTCATCCATGTACTGATCAAAAACAAGCGCGACGCCATGTTGTACGACATTGCACGACGCTTCATTACGCTGTACGAGACGTACAAAGGCATCAAACATGCCTGCATCATATCGGCAACCACACTGGATGAACGGGTAAAAAACGATTTGCGGCAAAAACTCAATACAGCGTATCAGGCTGACGTGCAACTTGCTTCCGAAGTGAATGCCAACCTGATAGGCGGATTCATTCTCCGCGTGGACGATCGCCGTTACGACGCCAGCCTTGCTTCGGGGCTGAATCGTATGAAGCAAAAACTCATGGCAGGATAACATGTACAATAATATTGGATATAATTGAAAAATAACATATTAAGTCTATGACAAATATCAATCCGGCAGAAGTATCGGAAATTCTGAAAAAACAGATTGAAGGGTTCAAGACCGACATTGAACTGGAAGAAGTAGGTACGGTGTTGAACGTGGGCGACGGCATTGCCCGCATTCATGGCTTGCTGAACGTTCAGGCGAACGAAATGATTGAGTTCCAGAACGGGATGAAAGGCATCGTGATGAACCTTGAGGAAGATAACGTGGGCGTTGTGTTGCTAGGGCCATCAAGCGAAATCAAAGAAGGTTTCAGTGTAAAACGGCTGGGCATCATCGCATCTATTCCCGTAGGCGAAGGCTTGCTGGGACGCGTGGTGAACACCATCGGCGAACCGCTGGACGGCAAAGGCGCTATAGGCGGAACATTGTACGAAATGCCGCTGGAACGGAAAGCGCCCGGCGTTATCTACAGGCAACCTGTGAAAGAGCCGCTGCAAACGGGCATCAAAGCTATTGACGCCATGATCCCCATAGGGCGCGGACAACGTGAGTTAATCATCGGCGACCGCCAAACGGGAAAAACCGCCATCGCCATTGATACCATCCTCAACCAAAAGGAATTTTACGAAAAAGGCGATCCGGTGTACTGTATCTATGTGGCAGTAGGACAAAAAGGCTCTACTGTTGCCAGTATCATGCAAACGCTGGAGGAGCATGGGGCAATGCCCTACACGGTGGTGGTGTCCGCCACAGCGTCGTCACCCGCCGCCTTGCAATATTACGCGCCTTTTGCAGGAGCGGCTATCGGTGAGTATTTCCGCGATACGGGACGCGCCGCACTGGTTATCTACGACGACTTGTCGAAACAGGCGGTGGCTTACCGCGAAGTATCGCTGCTGCTGCGTCGTCCGCCGGGGCGCGAAGCCTATCCGGGCGATGTATTCTATCTACACTCACGCCTACTGGAACGCGCAGCAAAAATCATCGGTTCGGACGAAATTGCCGCCAAAATGAACGACCTTCCGGAAGTGCTCAAACCGCTGGTGAAAGGCGGCGGATCGCTGACCGCTCTACCCATCATCGAAACACAGGCGGGCGACGTGTCGGCATATATCCCCACCAATGTGATTTCCATCACCGACGGACAGATATTCCTCGAATCGAACCTTTTCAATGCGGGTATCCGTCCGGCTATCAACGTGGGTATATCGGTGTCGCGCGTGGGCGGTAACGCACAAATCAAGTCCATGAAAAAAATTGCCGGCACGCTGAAACTTGATCAGGCGCAGTTCCGCGAACTGGAAGCATTCTCGAAATTCGGCTCCGACCTCGACGCCGCTACTATGGCAATCATAGACAAAGGTAGGAAAAACGTGGAACTGCTCAAACAGGGACTTCATGCGCCCCTGCGCGTGGAACAGCAAGTCGCCGTTATCTACTGCGGCACAAGAGGTTTGTTGAAAGCCATTACCACGGATAAAGTGCGCGATTTCGAAACGGAATACCTCAAACTGTTGGACGTGGAATATAAAGCGGAATCGGAACAACTTGCATCGGGCATATTCAACGACGACATCGGCAAGGCGCTCGAAAAAGCCGCCCGAACGATTATTGTACAGTACATTGACAAAACCAGAGAAGCGGATTGATTTTCGGAAGTGCAAAACGATGAACGATAAAGCGAAAATTTGAATGGCAAATTTAAAAGAAATACGGGTTCGGATCACGTCGGTGGTTTCCACAAGGCAGATTACCGGCGCAATGAAGATGGTGGCAGCCGCCAAATTGAAAAAGGCGCAAGACGCAATTGTCAATTTCAGACCGTATGCCGGAAAAATGCGGGAAATACTGGTGAATGTGGCGGAAGCAGCCGGCAATGCGGACAATAACGTATATGCCGAAACCCGCGAACACCGTCAGGTACTGATAGTGCTCATCACCTCTAACCGCGGTTTGTGCGGAGCGTTTAACTCCAATGCCATCAAAGAGGCGGTACGGCTGGCGGAAACCAAATACTGCGACTTGTTCCCGAAAGGGAAAGTACGTTTTGCCGCTATCGGCAAGAAAGGCTACGACAACCTCATCAAACGCAACCTGCACGTAGATGAGTCGTTTTCAGAGATCTTCGACAACCTCACCTATGAAAATACGGCAAATATAGCGCAAAAATTGATGGACGCTTTCACGGAAGGAAGGTACGACAGTATCGACGTCGTATATAACCGGTTTGTCAATGCCGCCTCACAAAAAGTGACCGTACAGCACTTCCTGCCGCTGTCGCCGGAAAAAAGCGACGCCGGTGCGGGGAAAAAACGGAAGCATACCGACTATATCTACGAACCGTCGCAGGAATACATCATCCGCGAACTGATACCCCAAAACCTGAAACTTGTCGTGTATCAGGCATTACTCGATTCGGTGGCTTCCGAACACGGAGCACGCATGACCTCAATGCATCAGGCGACAGACAACGCGTCACAAATGATTCAGGATCTGACGCTGCAATACAACAAAGCGCGGCAGGCAACCATCACCAACGAACTGGTGGAAATCGTCAGCGGCGCCGAGGCTTTGAAGGGATAAACGAAAACGAAGTAAAGCGCTCTCCGCCGGTGAAATCTGCGAGATGTCTTTGTTTTTCCTTGTTTCAAATAACACGCGACAAAGGTAATAAATATATCAATATTACCATGACCGTAGAGAAGTTCACAAAATAGAAAAAATATCCTGTTTTTCTGACAGAAGTATTCTCATGCACATATTCGTTCATTGGGCGCGCCGGTGAGCGGATAAAAACGTCAGAAAGATTAATACCGGTTATTCAGTGAAGCCCTGTCTGTTATCTCTTCCGGGTTAGATACGAAGATTTTCAATCATATACATTTTCCTTAAAATTAGGTAGGAAGCCGTCCACGAATTACAAATACATCTTCTCTTCCTTTTATTACATATAATCCAAATACCATCGCGATGGGTATATCATTTCTTCGCGCCTATGCTGTCGGTAACGACTGTGGTTCGTTTTCCGGCATATTCAAAGAAATAGCTGAAGTTGCCTTCCGTGTCTTCGGCGACGGCTTTGCCGAAGTT
>JAISWR010000053.1 GCA_031270985.1 Bacteroidales bacterium
GGTAGAAACTTATTAATGATCATGGGCATTCTCAACGAATGTATGAATCGTGACATTCAGGTTTGGACAATCAAAGACAATTACCGTCTTGGAAGCGACATTAACAGCAAGGTTCTTGCCTTTGCTTTCGGCTTGTCTGCCGAAATTGAACGGAATCTCATTTCCCAACGTACCAAAGAGGCATTAGCCCGCAAACGTGCCGAAGGAGTAGTATTGGGGCGGCCAAAAGGCAGTAAATCCAAGGTCAAGAAGTTGACAGGCAAAGAAGCAGAGATTAAAACCTTATTGGATAAAAAGGTGTCGAAAAGCGCTATAGCAAGAATATTAGGCGTACACAGACTCACGGTAGCACAGTTTGTGAAAGATATTGCTGTTAAGAGATAAAAAAGCAATCCCTCACCGCCCTTTTCAAAACCCTTTTACACGAATTGATGACCGGACAAAGGCGGGTCAATCAAATAGCTTTTGATGACCTGTAATTTGAGTACGATTTTTTGCACAAACAGATGTTTTTTGGGTGCTGTTTTTTGCATTTACTATGCGGGCAAAATGGTAGAAAAGTTGGATCTTATACTTTGTGCGACAACATCACTTTTTCAACGCCCTTGTCTTCATGTTGTACATCACTTTTGACTTTCCCATCCGGATATAGTCTAACAACGGGCGGGACGAAGGACAGGTGTAACTGCACGAGCCACATTCGATGCAATTCACTATTTTTTCCTGTTCAGCACGGTCGAACAACTGCTGTTCGGCGAGGGGCATGAGCAGGTACGGATCCAGTCCCATCGGGCAGACGGAAACGCATTTGGCGCAGCGGATACAGTTGCGTGCCGGCCGGCGGGCGGTTTCCTTTTCGTCCATCAGCAATATGCCCGAACAGCCTTTGGTGGTGGGGATATCGGTGGAGGCAACGGCTTTGCCCATCATCGGACCGCCGCTGATGATTTTGCCTGTTCCGTCGGGCTTACTGCCTGCCGCCTCTATCAACGCCGATATAGGGGTACCGATGCGCACGCGGAAATTCGACGGATGCACAAGTCCCTTGCCGGTAACGGTGACCAAGCGTTCTACCACCGGTTTGTTTTTCTGCACCGCCTCGTACACGGCAAAGACCGTTGCCACGTTGAACGGCACCACACCCACATCCACCGGAATTTTTGCTGGCGGTATCTCGCGCCCCGCAACGGCTTTGATGAGTTGCTTCTCGCCGCCTTGCGGGTATTTCACCCTCAGCGGGCAAACTTCGATGGTTTGGCTGTGTGTCGCTGCGCAATGTTTCATGAAAGCAACGGCATCGGGTTTGTTGTTCTCAATGCCGATGATGGCGCGACTCACGTTCAGCGCTTTCATCAGTATGCGGATACCGGTGACGATTTCGTATCCCTTTTCGAGCATCAGGCGGTGGTCGCAGGTGAGGTACGGTTCGCATTCTACGCCGTTGACCACGATGAGGTCGGCATGTTTACCTTGCGGCACGGACAGTTTTACGTGGGTGGGGAAAGTAGCGCCGCCCAGTCCGACGATGCCTGCCGCCGTTATTTTGCGGATGATGTCCTCCACGCTGTCCGGTATGCCGGTGTTGAGTTCCGGAGAAGTGTCAATGCCTTCCGCCCATTCGTCACCCTCGGTCTCAATCAGCACGGCGGGACGCTTGTAGCCCGACGTATCGAGAACGGAGTCGATTTTTTTCACCGTGCCCGACACCGACGCATGTACGTTGGACGACACAAAGCCTGCGCCTTCGGCAATCACCTGCCCCACTTTCACTTTGTCGCCCGCCGCCACCTTCACCACAGCCGGAGCGCCTATATGTTGCGCCACCATGATAGCAACCGTTGCTGGAAGAGGCAGCGTTTTCGTGGCGCTGCCCGCACTCAGTTTGTTCTCGGGCGGATGAACGCCCCCTTTGGGAAATGTTTTCAGCATAGATATATTTTTCGATATTGCTGCAAAAATAATAAAGAAAGTAGATAATTCCACTTTTTTTACCGCAATATTCTGATTTCATTGCAACAGGTTTTTCAATATGCTTTCCACGTCTTCCGGTGTTGTATTGACTGCCAATAAAACGCCTTTATCATCCACCAGAAAATCGCCGCCGCCGGCATTGCCTATTCCGTACTTTGTCCAGATACTGTGTCGGTCGTTTAATTCCAAGAGGTTTATCCAAGGATATTTTTCTTTCTGCACAGTTGCAATCATTGACTCCTTATTTTGTTCGCGAGAAATACCCACCACTGTAAATCCCCTGTCTTTATACATTTCGTATATCGGCATCATTGTTCTTCCATGTCGGATGCAAGGGCCGCACCACGATGCCCACAAGTGAATCAACGCCACTTTTCCGGTTATCAAGTCCGACAGTTTTACCTCATTGCCATCTGCGTCTGTTGCCGTAACGTCAATATAGGGATTCCCCACTTTTACAGACGCCGCATTGACATAGCTTTCAATCAATGCACTGTAAGGATGGTTTGGGTATTTATCCCTGTAAATACTATGGTATATTTCCAACATCGGCGCAACATCGCTTTTCGTTTGTTCTATAGCGATTCTTACATTCGACATCAAAAGGCTATATCCTACAATGGTGGGATTTTCCTTTGCATACGTCAAATCCATAGCGACTTTTTCTCTCTGAATGGCGCGATCTTCCTCTTCCAGTTTTTTGGCTTCCGGAGTCAGATTTTTTCCCGCATCACAAAGTTTCAGATATTGTTGCACCAGCGATTCCCGTTCAGGATTATCCATTTTTAAAGCATCTATTTGTTTCATCAGGACGGTTGCTTCGGCGGTATAGTATTTGCTCTTTTCCATCAATGATTCCTGCTCTGTATTCAACGAATCATATGATGAATCGATTTTATCTTTTATCTCTTTTTTCATTGTTTGAAATTCCCGGTTAAGCACTCCGCCGGCAACCGTATTATTTTCCCACTCGTTATCCGGATGTAACGTAAAATTGATCTCACCCTGTACGACAATAAATGAAATCGGTCGCCAAGCGCTATTCAGGTGTTCCTCATAAAAGATCAATTCATACGCTTCTTCATGCTCACTATACAGCGTATATTCAAATTTACCATCGCGAATAGGGATATACGTTACTTTTGCAGTACGGGCATCTTCACCCTCCTTCAATAATATAAGACGACTGCTCTGAGGACGGTCGATAACCTCGCCTTTTAACGCACAGCGAATAGTGGTAGCGGGCTGTTTGACAGGATAAAGCCGGATGTTTCCAATACGAAAATCGCCTTGATTATCGCCTTCAATGAAATCCACATTTTTTTCGCTCTTATCCACCGGTTCAAAAAACAATACAAAGGGCACATTTCCGGATTGTGGCATAAACACTTTTGTATCCAATTCAAAATCTCTACTGCCAAGCAATTTATACGCCCTGTCACCTGCTCCTTTCAGCACAGCGTCCGATGCAATCCGAATCCAATAGCCGGGTCTGCTATAAGCATCCACATATAAAACGGTTGCCGTATCGGTCAGTGCAATTTTTGAAATCTGCAACACATCGGTATTACTATTGTCAAATGCAGGGTTATCAATCACTCTCTCGCGATTTTGCATACAACCTGTAGCCAACAGCAAAACGACAGAAATCAACATGACGTTCCATATTATGGACAGGAATTTTTTCACACTCTTTGCTTAAAAGCTAATGCCTTACGATTATCGTAAATATCTTGACGATTTACAAATTTTCAAGCAGTTTGACCACGTCGTCATATTTTGCTTGCATTTCCGGATATTTCAACCGCAGGCGGAAATACAGGCTCTTCAGTGTTTCCAAAGTAGCGCTGTCTTTAGGATTCAGGGCATGCGCCGCTTCCATGGGGGCGATAACCTTGAAGAATCCATCATCCGCAATATTTTTCAGTCGCTCAAATTCGGCATTGACTTTTGCCTTGTCTGCTTCTTCCATCAGTCTGACGGCGGAGTTGTAAAGCACCACGCCTTTGTTGAAATAGGCGGAAAAATCGTTGGGATTTATGGCGATGGCGGCATCGTAGGATTCTATCGCTTTGTCGTAGAGTCCCATTTTGTCATACAGAGTGCCTTCGGCAAACAGCAATGTTGAATTTTCGGAACCACCCGTTTTGGCTTTTGCGATGAAATCCAATGCTTTCTCGCTTTCACCTTTCTGCATGTAGAAGTTGATCATCGTGTAAATCAATCTCTGGTTATCGGGATTTTGCGCCAAACCTGCTTCCACATAACGGATGCCTCTGGCGGTGTCGCTCAGATGGACACAGGCGGAATAGAGCATTTCATACAGCAGCCCCACATTTTCGTCGGATTCCACATAGCCGTTTTGAATGGCTTTGTCAAGTCCGGATATCGCTTCGTTCCACATGCTGTTGTCTATTTCGCTCTGGGCATAAGCGAAATAACCGGCATAATAGTAATAGGCGGTATCTACTATACCTCGCGATTCGTTCAGTTCTATTTTCTGCTGTGCGCTTTTGTACGCGTCGGAAAAGTGCTGGAGGGAATATTCATTGAACGCTTTTTGCTCCAAGTCGTTGTTAATGGACGCCATGGCGTCGCTGATTTTCTTGGTGAATTTGTTTTTATCGTCTAATGATTGCGCTTTGCGATAAGCGTTGATGGATTCCTGCAACGCATTGGGCACAACCTGCTGCACCTCTTCCCAATTCTTTAAAACACCTTTTTCAAAGTTCAATTTCAGGAAACTGTACACGTGTGTTTCAATTACAGAACCGTCCTGATTTTGGGCAGTGAGAATTTCTTTCGGATTCTGGAAGAACAACTTGGCTTCCGTTACCGGCATTCCCATACGTAAATAATGGACATTCAATCCGTAAGCGTCGTAAAACAATTTGCCTCTGTCCATCCATGTGTCCGGCTTGATATTTTTTTTGGCATCCTGAATGGCTGCGTCGTTCTTGGTTATATTGTTTCTCAACGACTGCGCTTTCCCGTCATTCTGTGCATGTACGCCTATGCAAAACAATGACGCTGAAAATAATAACAAAAATACTTTTTTCATTTGATCTGTTTTTAAAATTGTGGCAAAAATACATATTAAAATAATTCTCCGCAATATTTTTGAAAAATTTTTCATGCTTTTTCGAGATATACCGTTTGCGACGGGAAGGCAAAATTCAATCCTGCCGTGTTGAAACGGTTGAGTATCTCAAAATTAACTTTGGATTTGGTATCAAAAATGTCGGCAGATTTCCTGATATAATACACGTAGCGGATAACGAGCGCCGAATCGGCAAATGCATCAAAAGTTGCCGTCACTTCGGCGGTAATTTCCGGAACGGTTTTAGGGATATTTTTCAACAGTTCAACGGCTTCCGTCATTTTGTGCGGCTGGGTGTCGTAGGTCAATCCCAGCAGGACAACTACCCGTCTTTCGGGTTCTGCGGAAATATTGATTACCGAAGCGTCCATCAGTTTGAAGTTGGGGATGGTCACGATGCGTTGTTCGTAAGTTTTGATGCGTGTGCTTCTCCATCCGATATCCTGTACCACCCCTTCATAATTGTCCACCTGTATGGTGTCGCCGATGCGAAAAGGGCGGTCGGAGAAAATCGTGACGCCTCCGAAGATGTTTTTGATGGAGTCCTGCGCCGCCAGCGCTGTTGCCATACCGCCAACACCCAAAAGCCCTAACAGAGCGGACACTTCCACGCCAACATTCTTCAAAGCCGTGACAATACCTACAATCCAGATGGCAATACCCACGCCTCTTTTGAGTAGAGGCAGCAATCTGCCGTTAAATGTCCGGTTGCCGTATTCGTCCACCAATCCGCCGACAAACTTGGAAACAAACCACGTCACGTTGATAACGGTGAGTATTTGGTAGGCTTTTTTCATCGGATCGTACACCGATGCATCCAGATTCAACCGATGGACGGCTACCCATATCGCCGCCAGCATGATGCCGAACACCAACGGTTTTTCCATCGAAGCAAACAGGATATTGTCTATCTTGTTGCTGCTGCGTTTTGCTATCTTACTCAGTACATGCCTGTTGAACATTATGAGACATTTACAGACAAATATGGCGCCTATGATGATCAGCAGCGATATACACCAGTCATTCACCGTATTGTTCCACAAAACCAGTTCAAACATATTTCGATAATCATTTTCATGATGCAAACTTACATACAAAATTTTAAATTTCAAAATCTGCTGTTAAGAAATAAGTCATTACATTTTTTCATTGTAACGTTATTTTCCGACGACTCCTTTCTACCCGTATCGCATCTCCGACGGGGCGGTCGGACGACTTGCTTCCATAATCCATACTGGTAGCGTCGGGTTTTTAAAATGGTGGTGAAGCGCCTGTTTGTACGTTGCTTTCATTCAATTGTTGCAGGTATTTTTCCAGCATTGCTTCGTCGGTAAACTTAACTTGCCGTGCTTTGCTGCCTTCGTTGGCGCCCACGATTCCTGCCGCTTCCAGTTGATCCATGAGTCGTCCCGCACGGTTGTAACCGATGGAAAACTTGCGTTGAATGAGTGAAGTTGAACCTTGCTGGTGGATCACCAGCACACGTGCGGCATCGTCAAACAGCGGGTCGCGTTTGCTCAAATCCACATCTTTAGGTTCGGCATTATCTTCGGGCGAATATTCCGGCAATGCGAAAGCGTTCGGATAGCCTTGTTCCTTGCTGATGAACGCAGTGATTTCCTCAATTTCGGGCGTGTCCACAAAGGCGCACTGCACGCGGGTGAGGTCGCCGCCTGAGGTGAACAGCAGGTCGCCCCGTCCGATCAGTTGGTTGGCGCCGGACTGGTCGAGGATGGTACGTGAATCCACCTGCGAAATGACGCGGAATGCGATACGCGCGGGAAAATTCGCCTTGATGACGCCTGTGATGATGTTGGTAGTGGGGCGTTGCGTGGCAATGATAAGGTGAATGCCGGCTGCACGGGCTTTTTGCGCCAGCCGTGCAATGGGCATTTCAATTTCTTTGCCGGCAGTCATCATCAAATCCGCATACTCGTCTATAATCAGCACAATATAGGGGAGGAAACGGTGTCCCAGATTGGGATTCAACCGCCGTTCGATGAATTTGGTGTTGTACTCTTTGATGTTACGCACGCCGGCGTCTTTGAGCAAACTGTACCGCGTGTCCATTTCGATGCACAGCGAATTGATGGTATAAATCACCTTTTGCGTGTCTATGATGATGGCTTCTTCCGCGTCGGGCAGTTTTGCCAGGAAATGGTGTTCGAGTTTTTCGTAGGACGAAAATTCTACGGACTTGGGATCAACCATCACCAACTTCACCTGCGAGGGATGTTTCTTGTACAGGATGGATGCAATAATGGCATTCAACCCGACGGATTTTCCCTGCCCCGTGGAACCTGCCACCAGCAGATGGGGCATTTTGGTGAGGTCGAAAACAAATGGTTCGTTGGAAATGGTTTTACCCAGCGCCACAGGCAGTTCCATAGCAGCATCCTGAAAACGTCTGGATGCAATAAGCGACCGCATGGAAACAATTTCGGGGTGCAGGTTGGGCACTTCTATGCCTATGGTGCCTTTGCCCGGCATGGGCGCAATGATGCGAATACCCAACGCGGAAAGGCTCAGTGCAATATCGTTTTCCAGATTCTTGATTTTTGAAATACGTACGCCCGCCGCGGGAACGATTTCATACAGTGTCACGGTGGGTCCGATGGTGGCTTTGATTTTATCAATCTCTATCTTGTAGTTCCGCAACGTTTCCACGATTCTGTTCTTATTGGCCAGCAATTCGTCCTCGCTGACCGACGAATTGTCCGACTGGTAATCTTTCAGCAGGTCTATCGGCGGTATTTGGTAATGCGACAGTTCAAGCGTCGGATCGAATGTGCCCAATAATGCGGCAAGATCATCCATGTGGTAAGGGTCTGTTTCCGTTTCTGCTTCTTTCATTTCGACGCTTTCGGGTTTTTCCACTTCAAAATCCGGATCTCTCGTGATGTGTGGATACTGACAAATGTCATCCTCGTCGTCAATTCCCTCTTCCGCATCGTTTTCCTCTTCAGGCTGCTCTTCCTGTTCGTTGTGTTTTTCCTCCGGACGTGCTCCGCTTATGGCTTTTCCATGCTTTACTTCAGGCGGTTTCACCCGCGATACCGATCGGTAGAACGACTTGCCGGCGCGTTTGAACCAACCGAAAAATCCCGTAAAAGTGAATGTGAAATACGTAAATGTGAGCAATATCAACAGAATGGCAGTGCCAACCGTTCCCAGCAACGATTTGAACCATTCCGCCATATGGATGCCGTGCGCTCCGCCAAGCCCGTTGCCCAGCAGTCCGCCTGTATTTCCGGACACAAATCCCAGCAGCAGCGAAAAAAGTATCATCCCCACAAGGGAAGTTCTGAACGTCCATCCGAGCGGCAACAGTTTCACTCTGAGCAACCTGAACCCAAGCACCAGCAACAGTAAGGGCATAAAAAACGCGGAAATGCCGAAGCCGTTGCCCATCATACCGATCGACATCCATGCGCCGATCTTACCCGCCCAGTTACGCGCGGGCGGACCGCTCAACAACAATTCAAGGCTTTGGTCGGTTTTCCACGTGAAAAAGTGGGACACAAATGCCAAAACCATCAATACGGCAACGCCGATGAAAACAAACGCCATAATGATATGAAAACGTTCGTCTTTCAGCAAACGAACAAATTTCCCCTCTTTGGCGCCGGATTGCTTTTCTTTTTTTGCCAAAATAAAAATTATTAAAAATCGGGACAAAAATAATACTAAAATTATTAAAAATATTTCCAGCATATCTTTTTTTTGTAAAAAATATTTATCTTTGCCGGAAAATTTTTAATACCGTAATTATCATTATTAATACTCAAAACACTATGTACTCAACTAAAATCTTGACTGTCCTGATGTGCGCAATGATGTTTTTCCATGCGTGCAAGCAAAGTAATGGTTCTCTCCAATTAGAGGCTGTCCCCGCCGACGCGCTGTTTGTCATAGCGCTGGAAAACAAACAGATAACCGATAAAAGCGGGTTGGATCATCCGGAGGATTTTAAAATCTTTGACTACATCAATAAGGCGATAGGGGAGAACGAAGAAGTGGCTTCCTTCTATAATAAACTGGTACGCGACTCGAAAGCCGCAGGTGTGGACAAGGATAGGTTCTATCTGTACGGAGCAACACAGGAAGAAGGCATTGGAACAAATTATTTCGATTACGGCGCGCTGATCGTTAAGCTAAGCGATGCGGAGGTATTTGAAGCCTTGCTGAAAGTATCGGGACTGACCGACATACAAGACCGCGGTACGTACAAAATGATCGAAAGCAACGATTTAACGGTCGTATGGAACAAACAGATCGCGCAGATTTTCGGTGGCAATGTGTACCAAATTGATTTTGAAACCTCCTTCAAGCGCCCCAAAAATATTCTTTCCGTTGCCGATTTCGAACAGTTCCAACAACGCAGCTACGATGTAGGATTGTGGATGTCATACGGAGCATTAATGACCAGAATCAATGGAATGAAAGACGTAGTCGAACTCACCGGCATGAGCAAATTCATTGATGAATTTTCCGATACCCACATCCATGCGTATTTGGATTTTAACGATGCCGAAATACTTCTTTCCATAGTAGCGACGCCACAAGACAAAATGGAACTTTTTTACAAAAATCTCGCCAAGGAATTTAATCAACAGTTGCTGAACGATTCCCCCGAAACTTCTTTTTTTGCGTTCAATATGTCGGTGAATATGGCGGAATACATCCGTTTATTAAAGGATATGACCGGCAACGCAATATTATTTGACGAAATGCTGAATGACGCAACAACGAGCACTGTTATCAACGCATTTGAGGGAGATTTGTTGCTCAATCTCTACGGATTTGCGCAAGGACCGTTGCCGCTTCCGCTTGCCGGCGTGGGATTCACCGTTAAAGACAGGGAAAGTTTCGACAGGTTGGTGTTTTTACTGAAAAGAGAGATGCCGGTCAGCGCTGTGGGCGAACATTATAGCGTATCTTTGGGCGGTTTCATCCCTGCATACTTTGCTTTCAAAGACAATCGCGTACTGGTGACCAACGACGCCGAAAACATCGCCGAATTCCTGAAAGGACGGAGCGGCAAAACACTGGCTTCCAACCCGATCGGAAACATCATGAAAGAAAGCCACTATTCGTCTTATATCAACCTGGATTTCGACAGTTATCCCGAAGCCATCCGAAATCTGGCGCAAGCAAGCATGGGCAACAAATTCGAATCATTCCGCTCCACGATCAGCCCTTTCAAAGATTTGACTGTCAGAACTACCGACAAATATAGGGGCAGCAGCATGAGTTTGCGTTTCAAAAACAAAGGCAACTCACTGAAACAACTGTTGCAAAGCATTGACAAAATTGTTGCCGAAAGCGGAAGTCTGTAACAGAGGAAGCGTCATGAACAGCATACGGCTCAGCGGCGTGACGCCCCGTTTCCTTTCCGACAACAACGCCACATCGGATATATGGCGGCAGGAAGTGGCTTTCCGGAAAGGCGACAATTATCTTGTTGCCGCACATTCGGGAAGCGGTAAATCGTCACTGGTGGCATACATTTGCGGCGAACGAACCGATTATTCTGGAGACATCCTGCTGGACGACCACAGGGTGGAGACGCTTAAACCTCGCCGATGGAACAGGGTGCGACAACAGCATATCAGTTGCATCTTTCAAGGATTGCGCCTGTTTGCGGATCTCTCCGCATGGGAAAACATCGTCCTGAAAAACAACCTCACAAACTGTAAGAGCAACGGAGAAATCATGCAAATGATAGAAACGGCAGGACTTTCCGCTAAAAAAGACGAAAAAGCCGGCAAGTTATCTTTCGGGCAGCAACAGCGCATTGCCATTATACGCGCTCTGTGTCAGCCTTTTGATTTCCTGCTCGCCGATGAACCTTTCAGCCATCTGGACGACGCCAATATTTCCGTCATGTCCAGAATGATGACAAGCGAACTTCACCGACAGGGCGCGGGCATGATTCTTTGCTCGCTCGGCGCAAGTTACCCTTTCGCTTACCGGCAACATTTGAAACTGTAACCATGCGGAACACCATCCACAAATTGCTCCAACAACACATCAGCATCACCCAAACAGCCGGCTACGCCTTTGCCGCCGTCACGGGCATGAGCATCATATTTGCCGCGTTCTCCTTTTCGACCGATATCCGTCCGCTGTTTGCACCGGAAACGCAACTTTTCAACCGCGAAATAATGGTGATCAACAAAAAAGTATCGCCGGCAGCACTATTCAACAGCAGCCTCACCGCTTTTACCGACGACGAAATAGAAGAACTCCGCCAACAACCGTTCGTCCGTTCACTGGCCTATTTTACGCCCGGACGGTTTCAGGTAAAAGCCTTCACCGAAACATCGGGACAAATGCCCCGTATGTCCACCGACCTTTTCTTTGAATCCGTTCCCGACCGCCTCATCGGCACGCTGCCCGAGCAGTGGAGTTGGGATGAGAACAACTCCGTCATATCCGTGATGCTGCCGCGCGACTACCTGAACCTCTACAACTTCGGATTTTCTGGAAGTCAGGGATTGCCGCAACTCTCCGAAAGCATTGTGCAGCAAGTTTCGTTCAAAATATACCTGACAGGCAACGGCAAACGGGAAACGTTTACAGGCAAAATAACGGGATTTACCGACCATCTGAACACCATTCTCGTACCCGAAGCATTCATGCAATGGGCAAACGACCGTTTCGGCGAAAGCGACCACCCAAGCCGCATCTCGCGCCTTATCATTGAAGCGGATAATCCCGCCGACCCTGCCATCGCCTCTTTTTTTGCCGCCCGCGAAAACTACCTGTTGAACAACAACAAAGGCGAACAGGGCAAACTGTCGTATATACTGAAAATGCTCATCATCATCGTAATCACGGTGGGTTTTCTTATCCTCCTTCCCGCCGTCGGACTGATGTTTCTCAGTATCCATCTGCTTGTTTACAAAAACCGTGAAGTGTTGGGCAACCTCATTCTGCTGGGATACGGAAGAAGCAGGCTGGCAATGCCTTACAGCATATTCGCACTGGCGTTGAATATCGTTATCGGCATGTTCAGCCTGTTGCTGGCGTATTATGCACGAGTACTGTATGCCGGCAAGATCTCAACGCTTGGCTTCGATCTTTCGGGATTCGGCATCACCGTCGTCTTTGCTGCCGTTTTCGTGTGGGCGGTCACCCTGCTGGACATCCTTTGGATACACCGCAGAATCAACCGTATAGACATTCCCGCAAGAGGATAAATCAATGAGTATATCCTGCCATAATATACTGTCCTCAGCGGAAATTCCCGCAAATGCCACGAAAATGTATTTTATGCTTTATGGTGTGTTATTTCATTCATGACTTTGCAAGCTTGCCGCCATCAGCCGCAAAAAGAAGCAGGAAAACCCGTTGTTATTGACATTGAGAACGCAATATCCGTAGAGGGATTTACATTTTTACCTGTGATTGTCAATCGTCGGCAGGAATTAGCTTGTACATTTCAGGCGGTGGACATGAAAGAACGAAGAAGACAACCCCGTTGTGATGATCGCAAAATAAATGGTAATTCTGATCTTTTTAGCCTTTGCGCCGTAAAAAATATTTTTCGTGTTTGGGAATCCGGAATTTTTATGCTATCTTTGCCTCGTGTTTTTTTAGGTAAAAATGAAGATTTTGTCAATCATAGTAAGCGTTTATGTTTTGTTACTTTCGATTGCTCCCTGCCATTGTAATGGATGGGGTATGTTGTCCGTTGATATGGATGAACAAATCGTAGCTGTTGCACAACATGATGATAACCACACAGATACAGACACTTGCACTCCATTTTGTGCTTGTACAAATAATTGCCATTCGGCAAATTTGTTCTTTGAGTTGTTCTCAATTTCCTTCTTTGTGGACTCTTCTGCCCAAATAACGTCATTTTATCAATCTGGGAACGGTAATTCTATACCGTTTGACTTTTGGCGACCGCCTCAAGCATAATTTTTTGATGTAAAAGCGAGATGAAAGAAACATGACAGGCAAAAATAATTGCGTGTCTATGTTTTCGTAATCATTGTTTTGTGTTTTTTCAATCGTAAATTGAACAATCGTAAATTAAAAAATCATGTTTCAAAAGTTAATAAAATTTTCAATAAATAACAAGCTGGTAATCGGAGTGATAGTGCTTGCTCTTATTATTTGGGGCGGTTATTCGCTTTCGCAGTTACCGTTCGACTCGACGCCCGATATCACCAACAATCAGGTGCAGGTCATCACGCTTTCGCCCTCGCTCGGAGCACAGGAAGTAGAGCAGTTTATCACAACGCCGATAGAGATGTCGCTGGCGAATATCCCGAAAGTGATTGAACGCCGCAGTATCAGCCGCAGCGGTCTGTCGGTGATCACCCTTGTTTTTAAGGAAGACGCCGATATTTACTGGGCGCGGCAGCAGGTCAGCCAGCAACTGAAAGAGGCGGAAGAAGTCGTATCCAAAGATATGGGCAGTATCGGACTTGCGCCGATTACCACCGGTTTGGGAGAGATATACCATTACACCATCCGCGCCGCAAAAGGCTACGAAGATAAATATTCGCTCACCGACCTGCGCACGATGCAGGACTGGATTGTGCGCAAGCAGCTGTCCGGTACGGAAGGCGTTGCGGAAGTGAGCGGATGGGGCGGCTTTGTCAAACAGTATGAAATCGCGGTCAATCCCGACAGGCTGAATGCTGCCGGCGTAACCATTCCCGAAATATACGCTGCTCTCGAAAACAACAACGAAAACACCGGAGGCAGTTATATTGAGCAGTACAGCAACCAGTATTTCATTCGCGGGCTGGGGCTTGTCGGTTCACTGGAAGATGTAGCGCAAATTCCGGTTAAGACCGTGAACGGCACGCCGATACTTGTACGCGATGTGGCCAAAGTCCGGTTCGGCAGCGCGACCCGTTACGGCGCCGTAACGCGCAACGGCGAAGGCGAAGTGGTAGCGGGAATCACCCTGATGCTGAAAGGCGAGAACTTCCAGCAGGTTATCAAAAACGTGAAAGAGCGGTTAGAGCAGGTGCAAAGAAGTCTGCCCGAAGGCGTCGTTATTGAGCCGTTTATTGACAGGACGCAATTAGTAAACCGCGTGACGAATACTGTTGCCAAAAACCTTATCGAAGGCGGGCTGATCGTCATTTTTATTCTTGTCCTGTTCCTCGGCAATTTCCGCGCGGGAATGGTGGTTGCTTCCGTCATTCCGCTTTCCATGCTCTTTGCCTTCGGGATGATGCGCGTGTTTGGTGTAAACGGCAACCTGATGTCGCTCGGCGCGATTGACTTCGGGCTGATTGTCGATGGGGCGGTCATTATTGTGGAAGCCGTTTGCCACCATATATATATTAGTCAGGGCAAAAAATCTTCTGCCTTGACACCCGTCAGCATTTCCCAAAAGGAAATGGACGCGGAGGTTTACGATTCCGCTTCAAAAATCCGTAACAGTGCAGCGTTTGGCGAAATTATCATTATGATGGTTTACATCCCCCTCTTTACCCTGATTGGCATAGAAGGCAAAATGTTCCGTCCGATGGCAATGACCGTATTTTTCGCGATTCTCGGTGCATTCATTTTGTCTTTAACGTATGTGCCGATGGCAAGCGCCTTGTTTTTAAGCAAAAAAACGGAACACAAGCGCAATATTTCCGATCGCATGATGGATAAACTTAACAAATGGTATCGCCCTGCTATTACAAACAGTTTGAATTGGAGTAAAACTTTGATTGTATCAATGCTTGTGCTGTTTGCCTTCAGTCTGTTTGTATTCAACCGTATGGGCGGCGAATTTATTCCGAGTCTGGAAGAAGGTGATTTTGCCGCCGAAATAAGTATGGCACAGGGAACGTCTTTAACCCAGATGGTTAAGACCGCAACGCAGGCGGAAAAGATTTTGAAAACGCAGTTTCCCGAAGTCAAACAGGTTGTAACCCGTATCGGCAGTGCGGAAATCCCGACCGACCCGATGCCCATTGAACGTGCCGACATGATGATTGCCCTGATTCCGAAAAAAGAATGGAAATCGGCCGGGACAAAAGAAGAACTCATGGAAAAGATGGAAGAAGCCTTGAGCGTCATTCCGGGACTGGAAGTGGAAATGACGCAGCCGATACAAATGCGCACCAACGAATTGATAACGGGTATCAAACAAGACGTTGCGATTAAAATTTACGGCAACGACCTTGATATACTGACCTCTTCCGCTCAGAAGATTGCTTCGCTGATCGGCAATGTGGAAGGAGTGAGTGAACCGTTTGTGGAAAAAGTTACAGGATTGCCGCAAATACAGGTGATTTATAACCGCGACAAACTTGCCAAATATGGTATTTCAATAAAAGATGCCAATTTTGTACTGGAAACGGCTTTTGCCGGAAAGGATGCGGGTTTTGTGTTTGAGGAAGACCGTCGATTCTCGCTTGTTTTGCGTATGGAAAACGATTTGCGCAACCATATTTCTTCGCTGGAAAACCTTTATTTGCAAGCCCCCCTTAGTTCCCCCGAAGAGAGAAAAAATTCTTCCTCTTTGGAGAGGTTGGGAGGCGCCATTCCCCTCTCGCAAGTTGCCGAAATCAAATACAGGGACGCGCCAGCGCAAGTAACGCACGAAAACGGACAGCGCCGCATTTACGTGGGTTTCAACGTACGCGGTCGCGACGTGCAAAGTACGGTTTTCGACATACAGAACATTCTTGACGAGGAGTTGAAATTGCCCGCGGGATATTATTATACCTATGGCGGACAGTTCCAGAATTTGCAGGAAGCGAAAGACAGATTGCTTGTAGCCGTGCCTTTGGCATTGCTCTTAATCTTCTGTTTGCTGTACGCCACCTTGAAAAGCATAAAAGAATCACTGTTCGTATTTTCCGCCATTCCGCTATCGCTTATCGGCGGGATATGGGCATTGTGGCTGCGCGATATGCCGTTCAGCATTTCTGCAGGCGTTGGTTTTATTGCGCTGTTCGGCGTTGCGGTGTTGAATGGAATTGTGCTGATCGGGCAGTTCAACATCTTTGAAAAAGAAGGTATAACAGACGTGAAAGAGCGAATTATAAAAGGTTGTATGGTGCGGCTTCGTCCTGTGCTGATGACGGCTTTGGTTGCCTCACTCGGCTTTTTGCCGATGGCACTTTCCACCAGCGACGGCGCGGAAGTGCAGCGACCGCTGGCAACCGTGGTTATAGGCGGGCTGCTCACGGCAACCCTGCTGACGCTGTTTGTGCTTCCGTCTATTTACAAGATGTTCACTTCCAAAAATTTAGCATGAATATACTTGTCGGTTTTCTGATTGTGCTATTGTTTTGCCGGACAATCTTGTCCTGCTTCACAAACTTGCTCCGACAATCAACGACTTTGTCCTAAATTTTATGAAGAAAATAAAAATAGAACATCATAACGATCAAATAAATCACAAAAATAAAAGTTCAGACAACATGACAAAAAAGATTCTAATTTACACGACGTTTTCGCTGATTTTTGCCTCGCAAATTTCGGCGCAAACTATCGTCAAAACCCTTGACGAATGTATTGACATTGCGATGCAAAACAACCTGACAATGCAATCGGGCAAAATTGCTATTGAGCGGGCAAAGGCATTGCAGGGCACAGCGTTCAACATTGACAAAACGCAACTGTTGTTAAGTCAAGACCCCACTTCAGGCGGCAATCCCGACAACGGTTTTTCTGTCAGCCAAAGTTTCGATTTCCCAACGGTTTATGCCTCTCGGCGCGGGCTGCTGAAAGCCGAAACCAACTTGGAACGAGGCAATCTAGAAATAACGCGCAACGAACTTGTCCGACAAATTTCGCGTATTTACCATCAGTTGCTTTATGCAAAGGAAAAGACCATGATTTTGCAGGAACAGGACAGTATTTACCAAAAATTTGTGTTTTTGGCAACGGCAAAATTTCGTGCAGGCGAAACCAACCGTTTGGCACAGATGAATGCGGAACGGCTTTATAATGAGAATAAAATCGCATTGCAACAAGCCGAAAAAGACGCTCAAAGCGCACAGTTTGCCTTACAGCGCTGGCTGAATACGGACGACTTGATAAGTCCTGCCGAAAACGCACTTACAGTTTTGGAAAATCCGCTTTTGGCAGGCGAATTTAATCCAAATCAAAATCCTGTCAATCAGATTTTTGAAAGCAAAAAAACAATTGGCGAAAAATCGTTGTCGCTTGCCAAACAGGAATTTTTGCCGAGTTTCAATTTCTCCCTGCGTAAGCAATTTTTAATTGATGCGTTCAATCCGTACAACATTCAAAGGGAGCGTTTTGCGGGTGGAAATTTTATGGGCTTTGAAGTGGGCATTGGCATACCACTATTTTTTGGGGAACAAAGAGCCAAAACAAGAGCCGCCAAACGCGAGGTGGAAATGCTTAAAATCCGGCAGGAAGACGCTTTGCTGTCGTTGGACAGTGAATACCGGATTGCCCTGAACGAATATGCAAAAGCCAGAAACGCGGTCGAATACTACCAAACGCAAGGCAACGGGCAGGCGAAAGAAATCAGCCGGATGTCGCAGTTGTCCTACGAAAAAGGTGAAATCGGGTACATTGAGTACATTCAAAATCTGAAAACCGCCGCCGAACTGCATTTGCAATATGCCGATGCGATAAACAGTTACAATCAATCAGTTATCACAATCAATTTTTTACAAGTAAATAAATAAAAATCATTATGAAAAGAGTTAATATATTATCAGTTACAGTTTTAGCGTCCGCATTAATGGTATCCTGCGGACAGAGTTCCAAACCCCAGTCAGGCGAAGAAGAATCGCACGATCACGACGAAGAAATCGCCCTGACCGAAGCGCAAATGAAAGCCGTTGATATTCAACTGGGCAAAGTCGAAATGCGCGACCTCAACAACATAATCCGCGTAAACGGTCAGTTAGCCCTCGACCCGCAGAAACGCGCGGAAGTAACCTCGCTCACAAGCGGCATTGTCCGTCAACTGCTTGTGACCGAAGGGACACACGTGGCAGCCGGACAGGCTGTCGCGTATCTTGAAAACACGGAAATCGTCGAACTTCAAAAAAACTACCTTGTTTTGAAGAAAGAAATGCTGATTGCCGAGCAAGACTACAACCGGCAAAAAGAACTGTCGATGCAGGGGGCGGGAGTTGAAAAAAACGTGCAGCAAGCCACCGCCAACTACGAAATTACGAAAGCACAACTTGCAGGGCTTGAGAAACAGTTGCAGCAACTTTCCATTAGTCCCGAACAGGTTTCTACCGGAAATATGGCCACGCAAATCCCGCTCTGTTCGCCAATTGCTGGCTTTGTGGACAAAATAAACGTCAGCACCGGCAGTTATGTAGATACACAGTCGCCCCTGATGAACATTGTGGATAACTCGCAGATGCATTGCGATTTGCGAGTCTTTGAAAAAGACCTGCCGCTTGTCCGCGTCGGGCAAGAAGCCGACATCATCCTTACCAACCAGCAAAACGTATCGCTCAAAGCCGTGATTTACAACATCAACAAATCGTTTGAAGACGAATTGAGGGCAATTGTCGTTCATTCACGGATTGTTGATAAACGCAGTCTCGAACTGCTGCCCGGAATGTACGTCACCGGCTTAATCAACACCGGCAAGCAGAAAACCGCCACCGTCCCCAACGACGCCATCGTGAGCAAAGACGGTAAAAAATACATTTTTGTGCTGGAAGACGAGGAAGACGAGGAAGAAAACGAACATGGCAAATCTTTCCATTTTTCCGCAATTGAAGTGGTTGCAGGCGTGAGCGAACTTGGCTACACGCAAATAACTCCTGTCGGCGAACTGGAAGAAAACGCTACCATCGTCAAATCCAATGCGTTTTATGTCGGCTCCATGAGTTCAGACCACGGCGAACACGGGCATTAATTTCGACAGGGCTTGCACTTCTGATGCGGGATATATTTTCAAGATATGGCGGTAATCCGGAAATTGTCTCACGTTGCGTTTTTCCCGAACAGCGCCTTAAACAGTTGTTCTATCTTATGAACAAACAGCACTTGGACGGACAGATGAGAAATGTCAATGCCTTTCCGGTTGGCGGCTGAAATGAATATCATGGTGAAGCCTAACTTTTGTGCTTCCTGTATGCGTTGTTCGATGCGGCTTACAGGTCTTATTTCGCCCGAAAGTCCCACTTCGCCCGAAAAACAGCAATGTTGAGGGATGGCAATGTCAATGTTGGACGACATGATGGCGGCAACTACGGCAAGATCGATGGCGGGGTCGTCCACCTTAATGCCGCCGGCGATGTTGAGAAACACGTCTTTGGCGGACAAGCGAAATCCCGCTCTTTTTTCGAGTACTGCCAGTAGCATGTTGAGGCGACGGGCGTCAAATCCGGTGCATGAACGCTGCGGCGTGCCGTACACTGCCGAACTGACCAGCGCCTGCACTTCGATCAGGAACGGACGCACGCCGTCAATCGTCGCTCCGATGCCTATCCCGCTCAATCCCTCCTCGTTGGCAGTGATGAGCATTTCGGACGGGTTGATCACTTCACGCAGCCCGTTGCCCCTCATCTCGAAAATGCCAAGTTCCGAAGTTGCTCCAAACCTGTTTTTCAGCGACCGCAGAATGCGGTACACGTGGTTGTGGTCGCCTTCAAACTGTAACACCACGTCCACGATGTGTTCCAGAATTTTGGGACCCGCCAGTATCCCGTCTTTGGTGATGTGCCCTATCAGAAATATCGAAGTATGTGTGGCTTTGGCAAATTTGAGCAAAGTGGCGGTACATTCTCTGATTTGCGAAACACTGCCCGGAGAAGAATCAATGTTTTGTGTGCTGACGGTTTGGATGGAATCAATAAAAACAAGACCCGGCATACATTCCTTACAATGTGTCAGTATCTTTTCCAGCGACGTTTCATTGAGGAAAAGACATTCGGAATGTTCCTCTCCGATACGGTCAGCCCGCAGTTTGATTTGTTGCAGGCTTTCCTCCCCCGAAACGTACAGGACAACTTGATCTTTCATGTGCAACGCTACCTGTAACGCCAGCGTTGACTTGCCTATGCCCGGTTCTCCGCCGAGCAACACCAGCGAACCGGGCGCCAAGCCCCCACCCAGCACACGGTTCAATTCCCCGTTGCGGGTATCTATCCGGCGGTAATCGACGGCGGCAATCTCGGCTAACTTTTGGGGATATGTCCGTTCCGATGTGGCAAACACAGGTTGTGCCACCGTCTTTTTTTCCACAGGTTCTTCAATATAGGTGTTCCATTCGCCACATGAGGGACAGCGCCCAATCCATTTGGACGATTCCGCGCCGCAATTCCGGCAGAAAAACATGGTTCTTAATTTTGCCAATTTTTTGGAAATGAGGTGAAATGGTTAAAATGTAGCAATAACCGTTTGGTTCCCCACCGCCTTCTGCCCCACCTGTACGTTGATTTGAGTGCCTGCGGGCAGAAAAACGTCCACACGCGATCCGAAGCGGATGAATCCCAAGTCGGCGCCCTGTACGGCGCGTTCGCCGGTTTTGGCATACATGATGATACGGCGGGCAACGGCTCCTGCTATTTGGCGGAAAAGCACTTCCTGTCCGTTTTCCATTCTCACCGCTACGGTAGTCCGCTCGTTCAGCACAGACGATTTCGGATGCCATGCAACCAAATATTTACCCGGATGATATTTCGCATAAACGATTTCGCCGCTTACGGGATAACGGTTCACATGTACGTTCAGCGGCGACATGAAGATGGACACCTGTATACGGCGGTCATGGAAATACTCCGGCTCCTCCACTTCCTCTATGGCAACGATTTTCCCGTCTGCCGGCGCAAAAACCTTACCGGCGTCCGGCACAAGCGGACGGTCGGGATTGCGAAAAAACCACACGATCACGCAAAAAAACAAAAAGGAAACGCTTGCCAGCGTCACCGTAACCCATGTATGACGACACAACCAGCAAATCAAGACGTTCAAACCCGCGATGAGTAAAAAAGAAACCAAAATAATCATGTAGCCTTCCGCATGGATTTTCATACTAAAAATATTTTTGCACAAAAATACAAAATCTGTTCATATCAAAAAATGATGTATATTTGTTTTTTGATATAATCTATAGAGCCATGCTGTATCTGATTGTTGTCGTTATTGTTGCGCTTTCGTTTGCCGGATTGGGGATAGGGATATGGGTGAAAGGCAAATTTCCCGATACTCATGTGGAACATAATCCTGAGATGAAAAAACTCGGCATCACTTGCGCCAAGAATGAAGATTTGTTTTGTCGTGCGCCGAAAGGCGTTTGTGCAAAGGCTGACACCGCAAATGACGCCGAATATTGCAGGAACTGTTGCATTCGCGGCTTTCACGCAGAACCGGAATGAGAGTCCGGTTTAACTCTCCATCTTTTCGATGATTTCGTCGGTGACTTCCAGATTATGAAAGACGTTCTGCACGTCGTCATCGTCTTCTATGAGTTCAACGATTTTCAATACTTTTACGCCGTCGTTGGGGTCTATCGTTTTGGTTTCCGTAGGGATGCGCTGCAATTCGGCATTTTGGGCTTCCACGCCGAGTTCTTCCAGACGTTTCTGTACCGGCATAAAACCTTCCAGCGATGTGGTAATCACGAACACGTCGTCCTGTATTTCAAAATCATCCACTCCGGCGTCAATGATTTCCAGTTGAAATTCTTCGGCGTCCAGCGTTCCCTTGGGTACGGTGATGATGCCTTTACGCTCGAACATGAACGCCACGGAGCCGTTAGTGCCGAGACTTCCCCCACGCTTGTTGAAAATAGCCCGGATGTTGCCCAGCGTGCGCTGTGTGTTGTCGGTCAGGCATTCGATGAACACCGCGATGCCGTTGGAGGCATAACCTTCGTAAGTCACTTCTTGCAGCGTGTCGGTGTCTTTGGCTTTGTTCAGTGCGCGCGTGATGTTATCCTTCGGCATGTTGACGCCTTTAGCATTGTTGAGCGCCAACCGTAAACGGGGATTGCCGTCGGGGTCTACGCCGCCCTCTTTCACCGCTACGCTGATTTCCTTAATGATACGGGAAAATATCTTTGAACGTTTTTGGTCCAAAGCCCCTTTTTTCCGTTTGATGGTAGACCATTTATTGTGTCCTGACATGAGTTTAAGCGTGTGTTGGTAAGTAAAACCGCGCGTCAGTTTTCCGGACGGTCAATCAGGATACGTCCGCAATATTCGCACACAATCACTTTTTTTCGCGAGCGAATGTCCAGTTGCCGTTGTGGGGGAATGTTGGCAAAACAGCCTCCGCAGGCGTCGCGTTGCACAGTCACCACTGCCAGACCATTGCGAGCGTTGCTCCGAATGCGTTTGTATGCGGTGATGAGACGGGGGTCGATAAGGGCTTCCAGTTCGGCGGCTTTTTTCTGCAACAGTTTTTCTTCTTTTTCAGTGTCGGCTGTGATGTCCGCTAATTCGTTCCGCTTGCTTTTTACCTCTACTTCTCTGTCGTTCAACAGTTCTTTGGACTGGTCTATGGCTTGCTGTTTCTCGGTGGCCTGAGCGGAAAATTCACGGATACGTTTCTCGCTCAATTCGATTTCGAGTGTCTGAAATTCAATTTCTTTCGCCAACGACTCAAACTCGCGGTTGTTCCGCACGTTGTTTTGCTGTTCCTGATATTTTTTAATCAGACTCTGCGAATTTACAATCTCGGTCTTTTTACCGGCAACGGCAACATCCAACTGTTTCATCTCATCATGGAGATTGCCAATACGGGTTTGCAAACCCGCAATTTCATCCTCCAGATCTTGCACTTCCAGCGGCAACTCTCCGCGCAGGGTATTGATTTTATCTACTTCCGAATGTACTTTCTGCAGTTCGTACAAAGCTTTTAATTTTTCTTCTATCGGCATTTCCTGCGTATCGGCAGGTTTAATCTTTTCTGCAACCATGTTTTACAAATAGTTTATTGGATTGGTATTTACGTTTGAAAATTGAACCGCAAAAGTAGGAAATTTTTTCGTAATTAATGCATGAAAAATTTCTCTTGTGTACTGTTCGCTTTCAAAATGTCCTAAATCAGCCACTAAAATGCTTTCGGCAACATCGGCAAACTGGTGATATTTGACGTCTGCCGTTACGAATGCCTGTGCGCCGCATCGAATGGCATGTTCCGCAAGCGCACTGCCGCTTCCTCCGCACAGTGCGACCTTATGCACCTTTTTCCCGAGCAACGGCGTGTGTCGCAGTGTCGGCACGGCGAACGCATCTTTAAGCAATTGCAGGAAGCGCAATTCGTCCAGTGGCGCCGGCAATATTCCCGAAACACCTAATCCGATGCGCTGTTGCCTGTTTTGCAGCGTATAGACATCATAGGCGACCTCTTCATAAGGGTGGGCGGCAAGCAGCGCTTCCGTCACTTCCCGTTGTAAATAGGCGGGGAATATGGTTTCAAAACGGATTTCCCGTTCGGTATGCAGTTCTCCGCGTTGTCCCACAAAAGGGCGGGCATCCGTCAAGGCCCTGAATGTCCCGTTGCCTTCCACGCCAAAGCCGCAACAGTCATATTTGCCGGTATGACCGGCGCCGGCTTTGAAAACGGCTGCACGCACTTTTTCATAACAGGATAAGGGAACGTATGTCACTAATTTCCGCAAATGCTGTTCCTGAGGCAACAGCGTTTTTATGTCGCGCAAGTCCAGCTTCCGCGCCATCTGGTGGCTCACCCCGCCGTACGCCATATCCATGTTGGTATGTGCCGCATAAAGGGCTATCCCGTTGCGGATGGCGGCAAAAATGGTGCGCTGTGCGCCTGTGGCGCCCGTCAGCTTACGAATGCCTGTCAGCGTAACCGGATGATGGCTGATGATGATTTGCGCGCCGCAACTGACGGCTTCCTCCACCACTGCTTCGGTGACGTCTATCGTGAGCAGCGCCCTGTTCACCGGCTGCTGCGGCAAACCGACCGTCAAACCGCTATTGTCCCACGATTCCTGAAACTCGTGCGGTGCAAAGGCTTCGATGCAGTCACAGATGTCTTTTACGGTAAGTATCATGACTGTTATTCCGTTTCGCCGCGTGATTTTTTACCGAGATACCCGCCGTGGTGGCGTTTGGCGTAGTCGGCTTTGGAAAAACCGATGCGCCGCATCATTTGTACCACCAATGCATCCCCGATGACGCTCATCACGGTGGTGGAAGTGGTGGGCGACAGTCCGAGCGCACACACTTCCGCCGGATTGCCGGTGCACAGACACACATCCGCCTGTTTTGCCAATTCTCCTGTGGGATTGCCGGTGATTACCGCTATCGGAATGTTTGTCCGAAGTCCTTTTGCCAGCGCTACCAATTCGAGGATTTCCCGTGTTTTCCCCGAATTAGAGATGAGCAAAAGTATGTCGTTCTCGCAAAGTACGCCCAAGTCGCCATGTTGAGCGTCCGCAGGATGCAACCATACGGCGGGCGTTCCGGTGGAACTGAACGTGGTGGCTATACTCACGGCAATTTGTCCGGCTTTGCCCATCCCGCTCACTACTACCTTGCCTTTGTTTTGATGCACTGCACGATAAATCAACGCGACGGTTTTTTCATAAGCGTCGGTCACGGGGATGTTCATGATGGCTTGCGCCTCATGCGCAAAAATTTTTCGGATGTCTTCCTGCATATTTATCTGGTTTTCAATCTATGATATCATCGCTTCGGGACATAACTAATTTGCCGTGCCACACACCTTTCAGCGTAATCAGCTTGTCTGCCAACTCCGTCAACCGGTGCGCCTGCCCCTTCACTGCAATAATTTCCAAACAGGTGTCGGACGAGAGATGAAAATGCTGTACCGCCAATATTTCCTTGTAATAATCGTGCTGGATTTCCATCATCCTGCAACCAAGTTCACGCTTGTGGTGGTCGTACACCAACGTGACGGCGCCTGCCACTATGTGATTGCACTGCCATTTTTTTTCTATCAGATTTCGTTCTATCAACTGACGGATAGCTTGCGAGCGGTTGGGAAAATTATTTTCCCGCACATACTTGTCCAATGCCTCCAGCAGGTCGGTTTCCAACGATACGCCAAAACGGGATACAGCCATAATTACATATATTAAAAAAGTGGAGCGAAGATAGAGAGATTTTTTGGTTATTCCAAATATGATGTATCTATAATGATGGTTACCGGCCCGTCATTGACGAGTGCCACTTTCATGTCGGCGCCGAAAATTCCTGTGGTAACAGGCTTTCCGGACAGGTCGCCGAGTTTTTCGACAAATGCGTCATACAGCGGGCGACTCACCTCTGCGCGTGCGGCGCGTATGAACGAGGGACGGTTACCTTTGCGTGTTGCGGCATACAGCGTGAATTGGCTTATCGCCATGAGTTCGCCGCCCGCGTCCCGTACCGAAAGATTCATTTTCCCGTCGCTGTCGGAAAAAATACGCATATTAACGATTTTGCCGCACACCCGTTCGACGGTCTGCGGCGTATCCGCATCTTCAAACCCTGCCAGAACAACCAATCCCGGCCCGATGGAGGAAAAAGTCTGCTCTTCGATGACAACAGACGCTTCCTTTACCCGCTGAATGACTGCCCGCATGACTCCTCCAGTTAGTGACTGCGGTGAAAACCGCCGCACGCATCCGAATACATGACGGCAACCGACATAACGACTATCTTCAAATTCAATTTCATGGTGACTGACTTTTTATTCGACGACGCAAAAATACATGTTTTTTATT
The DNA here is from genome assembly GCA_031270985.1 of Bacteroidales bacterium. GTDB lineage: Bacteria > Bacteroidota > Bacteroidia > Bacteroidales > UBA4181 > JAIRLS01. Next base: position 25,701 of record JAISWR010000053.1, read on the forward strand.
TTACAAAAAAATCCGTATCTTTGGACAATGATACGGATAGACATTCTTACAGTTGTGCCTGAATTGCTGGACAGTCCGTTCGGATATTCCATGATACGGCGGGCAAAGGACAGCGGTGTGGCTGAACTGGTGGTGCACAATATCAGGGATTATGCCACGGACAGGCATCGGCGCGTGGATGATTATGCTTTCGGCGGCGATGCGGGCATGGTGATGATGATAGAGCCGGTGTTCCGCATCGTCGGCGAGCTGAAAAGCCGACGCGATTATGACGAGGTGATTTATACCTCTCCGGACGGTGAACGTTTCCGGCAGAAAGAAGCCAACCGCCTTTCCACGCTGGGTAACTTGATGATTCTTTGCGGACATTACAAAGGCGTGGACCACCGGATTCGCGAACACCTGATTACTAAGGAAATATCCATAGGCGATTATGTGCTGACAGGCGGCGAACTTGCGGCAGCAGTTATCTGCGACGCCGTTATACGTTTGCTGCCGGGCGCCATGAACGATGAAAGCTCCGCGCTCACCGATTCGTTTCAGGACGACCTGCTGGCGCCCCCTGTTTATACGCGTCCTGCGGAATTTAACGGATGGAAAGTACCCGAAATACTGCTACAAGGCAATGCCGCCGCCATCGAACAATGGAAATTCGACCGGTCTGTGGAACGGACACAACGGCTGCGACCGGATTTGACGGCATGAGACTGTCTGCCGCACACAAAGTCCCGAACCTGACGGCGTCACAATCAAAAAAATTAACCGTCACGCCAACATTTTATTTGCAACCGTCGGAAAGAGTTTCCAGCGTGAGGCGGTGTTTACCATTCCCCTATTTGCTGATTTTTCAGCGATTTGTTCCTCTTTTTCGTCCTGTGGACACTGAAACGGACGGAACGCTATCTCCCTCCGAAGGAGGGGCTTCGAAGGAAAACGCTCCGCTTCCTATACGATATGGCCGTGAATTTGTAAATGCCGTTGAGACATATCGCTATGGCGTTTCTACCAATTCTCCGGATACGTCCGGTTCTTCCGGTTCTTCCGGTTCTTCCGCTGAAAAACCCTGACAGGGATGCTGCACTGCTCTGTCAGGGTAACAGTCAAAAATCAAGAAATCGTTTTACCGTTTCACTCTTGCGTTGCCTTTCCACACGCTCCACACCATTTCTTCGTCTACCGGCTGTGCGTAATCGGTGAGGAAGGTAGTAGCCAGCGCTCCGGTTGCCCAGCCAAACTGGGTGTATTTCTCCGCTTCCCAACCTTTCAGGACGCCGTAGAGCAGCCCGCCCACAAAGCCGTCTCCGCCGCCGATGCGGTCGAGAACACGGATAGGTTTGGGTTCGATAACCGTAAAGTCGTTACCGTCAAGTACAATGGCGCCCCAGAGGTGTTCGTTCACGCTCACCACCTGACGCAAGGTGGTAGCAAAAACAGAGGCTCCGGGAAAAGCCTTTTTCACGCGCATGGTCATCTCCTTGAAACCCTCTATCTTGTCTGCAATGGCTTTACCGCCGGCTTCGGGGCCTTCAATGTTCAGGCAAAGTTGAAAATCTTCTTCGTTACCGATGAGGATGTCTGCCACGGAAGCAATTTCTTTGAAGATACTGTGCAGTTCTTTTTCGCGACCTTTCCAGAACGAGGCTCTGTAATTGAGGTCGAAAGAGATGCGCGTACCGTGTTTTTTGGCGGCGCGCGCCAGTTCGAGGCAGAAGTTGCTCGTTTCGGGCGACAGTGCCCCAATCAGTCCGGAAAGGTGGATGATCTGCACACCTTCCTTGCCGAAGAGGCGGTCGAGGTCGAAGTCTTTCACGTTGAGCGTGCGCCCTACTTCGCCGGCGCGGTCGTTGTGCACGCGGGGGCCGCGCGAACCGTAGCCGCTGTCGGCAATGTTGAACTGGTGGCGGTAGCCCCACGGGTCGCCCTGTTCCACCTCTGCCCCTTCGTAGTCCATACCCCGTGCGCGGAGATTCTGTTTGATAAACTGCGCTATGGGACTGCCTTTCACGAAAGTGGTAAGCACCTTCACCGGCAATCCGAGATAAGATGAAATGCTCGCCACGTTGGTTTCGGCGCTTGTCGCCTGCATTTGGAACATGTCGCCGCTATACACCGGCTGTCCGTTAATCGGCGTGATGCGTACGCCCATACTTGTGGGCACTGTCAGTGCCCACCTTGTTGCATTTTTTAACTGTATACTCATTTTTTGTTTTTATTTTTTAGTTTGACGATTTCCTTTCATATCACTGTTTATTCGTTCTGCGACGGTTTGTTTTTCAACGCCGCCAATTCGGCAACAACGGCATCCGCAAATAGCCGTTTCTTTTTCGGCGCGCTCGCGAGCGATAATCGCTTCCATTCCTTGCGGACTTCAAACTGCGCAACATACTTGTTGCTTTCCATCACGCTCCAGTTGCGGTTGCGGTTGCGAACTTCCTTTTTTGTCTTCTATCAGGATGTCCACACGGTTGTGCCTCCCTTCCTCGTGCGTGCGGTTGCTTTCTCTTCTTTTACATCGCTACGGAGAAAGGGCTTTTCCTTCACCGTTCACCGTTCACCGTTCACACTCCGCCGTATGCGCTGTAACCGCCGTCCACGGGGATGCAAATGCCGGTGACGAACGACGAAATGTCGCTCAGCAGGTAGAGCATGGCGCCTTTCAGGTCGTCCGGTTCGCCGTATTTGCCCATCGGCGTGCTGGAGATGATTTTCCTGCCGCGCGGCGTGGCTTCGCCTGTTTTTTCGTCGGTCAGCAGGAAACGGTTCTGGTTGGTGAGAAAAAAACCGGGCGCAATGGCGTTCACGCGGATACCCGTTTTTGCCAGATGCACGGCGATCCATTCGGTGAAATTGTTGATGGACGCTTTGGCTGCCGAATAAGCCGGTATTTTGGTAAGCGGCTTGTAGGCGTTCATGGACGAGATGTTGAGTACGCTTCCCTTACCCGCTTCGAGCATGTCGGTGGTGAACACCATGGTGGGCAGCAGTGTCCCCTTAAAATTAAGGTCGTACACTTTCTGGAAGCCTTCCATATTCAACCCATAGAAGGTTTTTTCCAGTTCGCCGAGATTGGCGGGCTGTATTTCCTCTAATTGGGTGGTTGCCGCGGGGGAGTTGCCGCCTGCACCGTTGATCAGGAAGTTGATTTTACCCAACTTCTCGTTGATGATTTTTTTTGCCGCCTGCAGCGAATCCTTGTCTAACACGCTGGCGCCCACCCCAATGGTAACGACGTCGAACTCATTTTCCACTTCGGCTGCCAACTTTTTAGCGGCGTCTTCGTTGAGGTCAACAATGGCGGTTTTCACGCCTGCAGCAGCCAGCCCGCGCACCAGACTCGCCCCGATTACACCGGCTCCGCCGGTCAATACACAGACCTTGTTATTCAGGTCGTTGAAAGAAATTTTCTTTGTCATGAATGTAAAAATAATATTAATGTAATGACATATCTTTAAATGTGCGACAAAAGTAATCATTTCAAAACAAAATACAAAATAAATGTGATGATCGAAGGAAAGATGACTCAACTTTATCACATTGAATACTTTATGGACAATTTTGGTAACATGTAGGTTCGTATCACATTGATACTAAGAACTTATGAATTACTCCTTATCTCAAACTCAAATTTGTCATAATTCACGTCAAGGTAAAACTCAAACAAATGTAAATTTATCAAAAACAAGTAATTGTATCAGAAAAACTTCTTTCCGAATTTTCCGGAACACAATAAAATCAGGAAAAAATATTTCAAACAATGTCCGCGACGTATTTTTTTACAACATAAAAATCGTAATTTTGCATCATCGAACTCACCCATCGAATATGGATCATATAGAACAGCGTATCGGTGATTTACGCAAGGAGTTGAACCGCCACAACTATCTGTATTATGTACAGTCACAACCCGTCATCAGCGATTATGATTACGACATGATGATGGAAGAGTTGGAGCGTCTGGAAAAAGAGTACCCCCAATATGCCGACCCCAATTCGCCGACACAGCGTGTGGGCAATGACATTAATGTGGAATTTCGGCAAGTGAAGCATCAATATCCGATGCTTTCGCTGGACAATACCTACAGCGAGAGCGAACTGGCGGATTTTGACGAACGGGTACGCAAGGAATTGACGGGAAATTACCGTTATGTGTGCGAATTGAAGTACGACGGGCTTTCCGTCAGTCTGATATATCGCCATGGAGAGTTGCTGCGCGCCGTTACGCGCGGCGACGGTTTGCAGGGCGACGATGTGACGGCTAATGTACGTACCATCAAGAGCGTACCGCTGAAACTGCATGGCGCCGATTTCCCCGAAGAATTTGAAATACGGGGCGAAATCATCATGCCGAACAATGTATTTGAAAAACTGAATGTCGAACGTACAGAAACCGGCGAAACGCCCTTTGCCAACCCGCGCAATGCCGCATCCGGCACCCTTAAAATGCAAAATTCGGCGCTGGTAGCCAAACGTTCGCTTGATTGTTTCCTTTACTTTTTGTTGGGTAATCATCTGCCGACCGATTCTCACTTCCAAAACCTCCAAAAAGCACGCGAATGGGGATTTAAAATCCCGTCATACGCAGCTGTGTGTGCCGGCGTGCCGGAAATAAGGCAGTTCATTGCCGAATGGGATGCTGCCCGCTACACATTGCCTTTCGGCATAGACGGCATCGTGATTAAGGTGGACAGTCTGGCGCAACAGCGACAATTAGGCATACGCGCCAAAAGTCCCCGTTGGGCGGTGGCTTACAAGTTTCCCGCCGAACGTGTGGAAACGCAGCTCAACTCCATTTCCTATCAGGTGGGACGTACAGGCGCCGTTACGCCGGTTGCCAACCTCGAACCTGTCCGTCTGGCAGGCACCACTGTTAAACGTGCATCACTGCACAACGCCGACCAGATACAACTGCTCGACATCCGCGTGAACGACACGGTGTACGTGGAAAAAGGCGGTGAAATCATCCCGAAAGTGGTGGGTGTGAACCTCGACAAACGTCCTGCGGACAGCCAACCAACCTTGTTCGTCACACACTGTCCGGAATGTGGCGGCGCGCTCCAACGCAACGAAGGAGAAGCCGCATGGTTTTGCGCCAACAACAACTGTTCGCCGCAAATCAAAGGCAGGATAGAACATTTCATCAGCCGTAAAGCGATGAACATCGACAGTCTGGGCGAAGGCAAAATTGAAATGTTGTATGACAACGGTTTGGTGTGCAACGTTGCCGACCTCTACCTGCTGAAGGAAGATCAATTGGTAGGGTTGGAGAAAATCATTGTCGACGACAACGGCAACCGGCGAAAAATCAGCTTCGGACGGCGTACCGCCGAAAACATGCTGGCAGGCATCGAAGCATCGAAACAGGCGCCGTTTGAACGAGTGCTCTACGCGATAGGTATTCGTTACGTAGGAGAAACCACCGCCCAAAAGCTGGTGCGCAACTTCAAAACCATCGAAGCGCTGGCAGCCGCAAGCCACGAACAACTGCTTGCCATTGACGAAATAGGGGAACGCATTGCCCTCAGTGTGACGGATTTTTTTGCGCAGCCAAACAATACAGACATGATAGAACGGCTGAAAAAGGCAGGATTGCAGTTCGCCGTTGACGAAAGCGCGTTCCGACAAAAATCCGAAGTCTTGAAAGGAAAAAGCATTGTGGTGAGCGGCATATTTTCCATTCCGCGCGACAACATCAAAAAAATGATAGCGGAACATGGCGGAAAAAACGTAAGCGCCATATCGTCCGGCACCGGTTATGTACTTGCCGGAGAAAAAATGGGACAGGAAAAATTAAAAAAAGCCGAAACACTCAAAATACCGGTGATTTCGGAAGAAGAATTTTACCGGTTGATAGGGAATTGAAAACAGACGAAACTCATCCGAAACTCAATTCATTCTTGCTCTGTTGTTTTCTTTTTTCTGTCGAAAAAAAACATTTTGCGTAAAAAACCCTTAAAAAAGCGGTATTGTCCCAGCAGCGTCCCCACCGCGAAGAGCAAAACCTGATAGAGCGGAAGAATGACTAAAATTTCCGCCAAAATTCTGACATATAAAACGGTTTCCGGAGTTATCCCCAAACAGGGCATGAGCAGTTTTTTTACGCCCAACGTGACAAAACCGGCAAGCCCAAAGGCACAAAACACCACTGCAAGTTGAACATTCGAGACAATACCCCACCTTTGTTTAAATCGTTCAAAATAAGACATATACGTAAAAATAGAACAAAGCTTGATACCGCAAAAGTAAAAAATAATCATCAAATCACATTTTTTAACATTTTTTTTAATTTAGGCACACTTTTTGTGGTTATTTTTATAAACGGGCGGTAATGCAGCCGTTGTCAGGTTGAATGCCATCCGCAATAATGTTTCTGTGGTGCGCCAATGTTTTTTTTGACTGTTGAAGATGAACGATCATGGATACGTAGAATTTTTTCTGCATTTCGATTACTCGTAAGCAATCGAACAGTCTCATAAATATTTATTTTTATGGAAACCAAGAAAACCAATCGAGCCAATCTCGAAAAAAAACGCAGTTTGTTTTTCCAAATCGGATTGTTGTTGGCATTAAGTCTTGCCTTTGTCGCCTTTGAATGGCAAATGCCGCATATAAAGAACGCAACGTTCGAATCGTTTTCCGTATCCTATCCGGACATCATCATCGACATATTTCCGGAACCTCCGCCGCCGCCACCGCCGTTGCCGCAGAGTTTCGACTTTCAGATTGTGGACAACACTGTTGAGGTGAACCTTAATGATCTGTTTTTTGATGTGGAAAACATCGTAGGCAACGTGTGGACGGAATTACCGCCGATAGCCCCACTTGCGGACGATCCGGACGAAGACGATATTTTTTGTTCCACTTGCACGGAAGAACCGCCAGTATTTGCTGGATTCAGCGAATATGTCACCACTCATTTGACCTATCCGCAAGCAGCTATTGATCTCGGCATTTCCGGAACCGTGTACGTGCAGTTTGTGATTGACGAATGGGGTAATGTCACGAATCCGCAATTGATTCGGGGCATTGATCCTTTGCTGGACAACGAAGCGTTACGGCTGATAGAAAATTCACCGAAATGGACGCCCGCCAAACAGCGCGGTAAGCCTGTGAAAGTGAAATTTATTTTTCCCGTCAAATTTATTTTACAATAAGTTAATATTCATCATATTATAAAAAATCGCAATTTTTTTTTACAAATTCTGTATTTTTTTTACAAAAAAAGTACGTACCTTTACACCATCTAAATCTAAAAATAAAATCAATCGTTATGGAACTGAAGAAAAGTGATAAAGCGAATTTAGACAAAAGGCGCAGTCTATTTACCGAAATCGGACTATTGGTCGCGTTGGGAGTAGTTTTCCTTGCATTCGAATGGAAATCCGCGCCGAAGCAGATAGTCGAAGACGACCAACAGGTGCAAAGCGCTATTGAAGAGGACATTATTCCCATTACCCGTCAGGATCAGCCGCCACCGCCTCCTCCTGAGCCGCCAAAAATTGCGGAAGTCTTCAATATTGTGTCCAATGATATACAGGTGGACAACGACTTTCAAATTGACGTGGAAGCCGATCAGGACCTGTCGGTGGATATTGTGATGTTTGAGGAAAGCAAAGTGGAGGAAGAAGAGGAAGAGGAGTACCTGTTTGCCGTGATTGAAGAAAAGCCGCTTTTCAACGGCAAGCCTGCCGAGGAGGCTTTCCGCGAGTGGGCTTACAGTATCACCAAATACCCGCCTGTAGCTCAGGAAAACGGAATTACGGGGAGAGTGATCCTTGAATTTACCATTGAAAAGGATGGGAGTGTTTCCAACGTAACACTTCTGCGTGGCGTTGACCCGTCGCTGGATACGGAGGCTTTGCGGGTGATCAAGGCGTCGCCGAAATGGACGCCCGGCAGGCAACGCGGAAGAACCGTAAAGGTGAAATATCAATTTCCGTTCAACTTCCGGCTGAACTGAAAAGGTTTTGCAAGTACGAAAAAGCTTCGCTCCGGCGGGGCTTTTTTCGTAATTTCTCGTGGTTCAAACTTGACGGATTTTTTAAAACCTGTTAGGTTGAGGCATTGTGCGGCGTTACAAACTGTTTTCGTACAGACTGCTGACTCTCCGCCAGTTGACAATGTTCCAAAACGCCTGAATATAGTCCGGACGCTTGTTTTGGTATTTCAGATAGTAGGCATGTTCCCACACGTCAATGCAAAGCAGAAGCGTTCTTTTCGCCTCTGCAATATCCATCAGAGGATTGTCCTGATTGGGAGTGGAAGTTACCGTCAACTTGCCCTTGTCGGACACTAACCATGCCCATCCCGAACCGAAACGTGTGGATGCGGCTTTTTCAAAAGCCTCCTTAAATGCGTCGAACGATCCGAAATCGCGTCGTATTGCTTCCGCCAACTTTCCGGAAATATTGCCTCCGGCGGGTGACATGATTTCCCAAAATAGCTTGTGGTTGTAATACCCGCCACCGTTGTTACGCACTGCTACCGGATATTTTGAGATATTTCTTAAAATATCTTCGATATTTGCAGGGACATCGGAAAGCGATTGCAAAGCGTCGTTGAGATTCTTCGTGTATGCGGCATGGTGGCGCGAATAATGGATTTCCATAGTCAATGCGTCTATGTGGGGCTCCAACGCGCTGTAGGCATACGGCAACGGCTGTTGCTTGAATACGGGCGGATTTCCCGAAACGGTGAGCGAAAAACAAATCAACGCGCACGACGAAATGATATTGTTACGTGTCTTCATGATATTTGAAATTTGGGTTATTATTTACGGTGTAAAGATACTACGGATAAAACAGCCGTCAAAGCGATATTGTTGATGAGGCGATAAGAAAAATTGATGTTCTCCGGACTTACAAACATAAGCAACAGGACGGCAATTTACGCCGACGGGCGAACGGGTGATCGATCCCGATGGGTCATCCGTTCGTTTCCGTCCTGTACCTGTTCCATTGCGATAACTGCCGCTCCATAAGCGCCCATCAGTTCGGGAATGTCGGTCATGATGACGGGTTTGCCTGACAGCAACTCCAATGCCCGTCGTACGGATGGGTTGCGGAACGTGCCGCCCTGTACGGACAACCGGTCGCCGAGATCGTCCGTGTCTGTGACGTTCAGTACCTTTATCAGTGCGTTTTTGATGACTGAGTATGACAATCCTGCCGCAATATCCTCTACGGATGCGTTTTCGCGCAACGACTGTTTTACTTTTGAGTTCATGAATACCGTGCATCGTGTGCCGAGGTCGCAAGGTGCGGTGGCACGGCAGGATTTGCAAGCGAACTCCTGCACCGTCATGCCGAGATTGCGCCCGAACGTTTCGATGAACGACCCGCAGCCCGACGAGCAGGATTCGTTCAGTTCGATGCGCTGTATGGCGCCGTCGCGGATAAAAATCGCTTTCATGTCCTGTCCTCCGATGTCGAGGATGAACGTCACACCGGGATCGACATGGCGTGCACCTGCATAATGAGCGATGGTTTCCACCACGCCACCGTCAATGTCGAAAGCCGCCCGGATGAGATCTTCGCCGTAGCCGGTGACAATGCTGCGGCGGATGACGAGCGCTTTACCCGCCATATTCGCTTCGTTGCGGAACTGTTGCAGTCCGGCGTGTGCCACCTCCACAGGTTGCCCTTCATTGTTGCGGTAGAAGTTGAACAACAAACTGCCGTCTTCGCCCAGTGCGACAATCTTGGTGGTAGTGGATCCGGAGTCGATGCCCACATAACAGTCTTCCCCGCCGTATTCGGGTAGAGATGCACGTTTTACGGCGACAGGCGTATGCTCTGTCTGCCAGCGCTCCCATTCGTCATTCGACCGGAAAAGCGGCTGCAAACGGTGGGATGTTGCGGTTACCCGTTTCGACTTTTCTTCAATGGTTGCCAGCAATTGCGGCAAGGGGACAACCGCATCGTCCTTGCAGGACAACGCCGCGCCCAGAGCGGGAATCACCTCGGGATGTCCGGCTCGGACGATGTCTTCCGGACTAATGTTTAATATTTTGACAAAAGAAGTGATCAGTTCTGGCAGGAACGTGAACGGTCCGCCGATGAACATCACTTTCGGCTGTACATCGTAGCCGCGCGCCAGCGTGTTGAGGCACTGCACAGCTACCGAATGGAACACCGACGCGGCAATGTCCTCTTTAGGAATCTTTCGGCTGATGAGATTTTGCACATCCGTTTTGGCAAACACTCCGCACCGCGACGCAATGGGGTATATTTGCCGATGATGTGCCGCCAGAATGCTCATGTCTGCCGTTTCGACGTTCAGCAATGTTGCCATTTGGTCAATAAACGCACCTGTGCCGCCCGCACAACTGCCATTCATGCGTATGTCGGGAATACGATTTTCGGAGAAAAAAATCATTTTGGAATCCTCACCGCCAATGTCCATCAATGTGCGTACTTGCGGGTAAAGATTCCGTACCACCTCCGTGGCGGCGATTAATTCCTGAATGAAAGGAATGCCGGTGTTTTCGCAAATACCCATTCCGGCAGATCCTGTAACGGTGAGGGCTACGGAAGCATTGCCCGTCACGCTGGCGACGGAGCGCAGCAAAGTCTTGACGGTTTCATATATCTGCATGTTGTGGCGCATATAATCCGTATGCACCAACTGCGAAAAATTGTCCGTCACCGCAATTTTCGCAGTGGTGGAACCCGCGTCCACCCCTATTTTGTATATTTTTGCGTTCATTGTCGGTTTTTGTTGATCATGAAATCAGGGTAACCACTTGTACCTGATAGTCTTTTCCGGATAAAAATAGCGGTTGCCGCCTCCAAAATTTTGGATCCTACAGCCATAATATCTTGACCGGTTGTTATTTGCATTTTATTTTTACGTTTGACACTGTCGTTTGACTGTGCTGTCAAAGGTACGTTATTTTATTTTCATGACAATTTTTTTTGATTCGGGATAAAAAAGATATATATTTGCGCACTTTTTCAATGCGGGGTGTGGCGCAGTTGGTAGCGCGCTACGTTCGGGACGTAGAGGCCGTGTGTTCGAGTCACATCACCCCGACTATTTTGTAAAATTTCCATATTTTGCAATTTAGACAACAAGAAACCGATCAAAATAACAATTCGTGCTAAAACGATAAAAGTTATTCTGATGACTATTTCACGGAAATTTCAGGGCAAATTGCACATAACTATCAGGTAGCGCAAAACTATATTTTGACAAACTGTTGAAAAGACTGCCATAAGGCATCTTCGGGCAACGGTGCGGTGATACGGATTTTCTCGTCCCTGACGGGATGCTGGAAACAGATACGCAACGCATGGAGATGGATTCCGCCACCGGCATTAGATCGCGGATAGCCGTATTTCAGGTCGCCACGTACGGGGCAGCCTATTTCCGCTAACTGACATCGTATCTGATGGTGGCGACCGGTCTGTAAATCGATCTCCAACAGGTGATAATGCTCCGATGATGCGATATGGTGATATTGCAGGATGGCTTTTTGCGTACCGGGGCGTTCGTGAGTGTAAGCGCGGGAAAGGTTGCGGACGGTGTCACGCTTGATATAATGCTCCAGTGTGCCGTTTTCTTTCGGCGGACGTTCTTTGACTATCGCCCAGTAAGTTTTTTGTACGGCTTTGTCCTGAAACATTTGGTTAAGCCGTGCCAGCGATTTGGAAGTACGCGCAAACAGCACTGCGCCGCTCACCGGTCTGTCCACACGATGCACCACGCCCAGAAAAACCTCGCCGGGCTTGTTGTATTTCGCTTTGATGTAATCCTTTACCGTTTGTTCCAAAGGTACGTCGCCCGACGGATCGGCCTGAACGATTTCTCCGCATCGTTTATTGACGATTATCAGATGGTTGTCTTCGTAGAGAATATGCACCGCTAATTTGGTTTCCTTTTTTTGCGTAATTTGATTGGGTTATTAGCTTACGGCGTTATTGCGCGATAATTTCTATTTCCGCTCCTTTCAGATTTTCGCAAACAGCTTTGACGGTGATTTTTCCGGCTTTTTCCGCCTGCACTATCGCCAGACACATGCCGTTGAAAGCCTTGCGTTCGGGTATTTTGCACGACGACAGATCCATCATGTTACCGCTCTCTACGCCGATCAGTTGTGCGCCCGTTACTTCAAACTTCACCAAATTGGAGGAGTTGGGTACCACATGCCCTTCGCTGTCCGTTATTTCCACTTGAATATGCGCCACGTCCGACGGATGTGCCCGTATCACATTCCTGTCTGCTGTCAGTCGGATGGCTGTCGGTTTGCCGCAAGTAAATACTTGCGTTACGTACTGTTTTCCGTTCTTTTTGCCTACCGCTTTCAGTTCTCCGGGTGCATAGGTCACATCCCACGAAAGGTGGAGGTCGCCCGTGGAGGTCTGTACTTTACCTCTGGGATAACTGTTCCAGCCGCCTACTGTTCCCTTGCGCGGAAACTCCAAATATTTTTCGCCGTATGATTTGCCGTTGACGAATATTTCCACCGTATCGCAATTGGTATAGCACACCAGCGGGATCACCTGTCCTTCGCGCCCTTCCCAGTTCCAGTGAGGCAACAGGTGCAGTACCGGTTCTTGTGTCCAGATACTTTTGAAGAAATAGTATCCGTCTTTGGGGAAGCCGCAATTGTCCACGATTCCCGACGTGGCGCCTCTTGAGGGCCAATAGCTTTCTCCGTAATAATCAATACCTGTCCACATAAAGTCGCCGATGACGTAATCATGCAGCAGCGTGAACTTCCACCGCTGTTCCACATCTGTCAGGCGGGTGTTGTATTTCGCGTCAAATCTGTCCGTGCGCATGCCGATCATGTACATGCCACGCGCTCCGCCGAGTCCTCCCGTTTCCGTACCCACCATGCGCCATTGGGGATGGGCGTGGCGATCGATACTGTACATGAGTTCCCTGCGGTCGCGCCACCGGTCGGGATAATTGTAGCCTACGATGTCGCGTTCAAATGCCTGAAGATATTCCGGTGTGGCAGCGTGACTGTCCGACGCGATGTTATCGTTGCCGGTGGTCACCAGACGCGTAGGGTCTTCGCGGTGGCAGAGGTCTATCAATTTTCGCGCCAGTTCCGGGCCGCGTTGCGTGGACTGGTCGGGAATTTCGTTGCCGATGCTCCACATCACGATCGAAGGATGGTTTCTGTCGCGTCGCACCATTGCCAGCAGGTCGCGCTCGTGCCATTCTTCAAAATACAATTTGTAGGAGTGCTCTCTTTTCCCGCTTACCCATTCGTCAAACGCTTCATCCATCACCAGAAAGCCCATTTTGTCGCACAAATAAAGAAATTCGGGTGCGGGAATGTTGTGTGCGGTACGAATGGCATTACATCCTCCATCTTTGAGAATTTGCAGCCGCCGTTCCCACATCCTCTCCGGGACAGCCGCTCCAACGCCTCCTGCGTCATGGTGCAGGTTCACGCCTTTCATTTTCACCGGTTTGCCGTTGAGCAAAAAACCTTTGTCCACATCGTATGCGGCAGTTCTGATACCGACGGAAGTCGTCACACGGTCAATTTCTTTTTTGCCTGTCATGATTTGCGTGGTGAGTGTGTATAACGACGGCGATTCCACCGACCACAAGTCGGGATGTTCCACTTCTATTTGCCGGATGATGTTTGCCGTTCCGTTTGCATTTGCCTGCAAGGGCGCTTCTGCGCTGCCTGCCACGATACCGTTTCCGTTGGTAAGCGTCAGTTTGAGCACTGCGTCTTTGTATGCCGTTGCGCTTTCGTTGAGAACAGTGACGTCCACTTCCACAATTGCCCGCATCTCGTCGAGCGAGGCGGTATAGGCAAACACGCCCCATCGGGCGACATGCAGTGATTGTGTTTTTACCAGACGGACATGGCGGTAGATGCCCGAACCTGTGTACCATCTGGAATTGGGCTGCTGCGAATTATCCACCCGCACTGATAGAACATTGTTTTTTGCTTTCAGGTAGGGAGTCAAATCGTAAGAGAAGCCAGAGTAACCGTAAGGATACTTTCCCAAGTGCGTACCGTTGATCCACACATCGCTGTTCATGTACACTCCGTCGAACTCGATGCTCCATTTTACGCCTGCCTTAAGGTCGGAGATATTGAAAGTCTTTCTATACCAGCCTGTTCCCATAGGGAAATAACCGACGTTACCACCGCCGGGCGCATTCCCAAGGTTTTCTTCCTCGATACTCCAGTCGTGCGGCAGGCGAAGCGTACGCCATGCAGCGTCGTTGAACGAGGGTTGAACGGCGTCATGGTTATCGGTGCGCGAAAATTTCCACTGGTCGTCCCACACGATTTCCGTTCTCTGCGCCATGACAACCGCAGAATACGCGAATAAAATACAGATGATGATACGTTTCATAAACAGTTATTAATTTAAGGTTTGATAATATCCGGCAGGGTGTTATCCCTGCCGGAATTGTCTAAGATTTTTTTAAAATCAGCTACATTTATTTTGGGAACGGCACATCTTTCAACAAACCTTTAATCCGGTTGTCCGGCAATTGCCTGATGCCTTTCACGATGCTTTGCGCGTTCAGGTGTGCGCCTTTGAGCGAGGAGTGTGTGTGGTCGTTCTTAAAATATTCCGCTGCCTCTTCTTTGCCTATTTTTTCCAGTTTGGCTGCCGATATTTCGTTCAGGTCGATGAAATAAGCGCCTATGGATGCGGCTTCTTTCGCCCACAATCCGTAAGAAGTATTGTTGCGGATGACTTTATTGTTTTCCGTCCATTGGTTGCGCGGGGTGTGACTAAGCACTATGGGCGTTGCGCCTTTTTCAAGGGCGTCGCTTACGAATTTGCGGATGTACCATCCGTAAGTGTAAATCACCTGATTGCGTCGTGTTGCCTGCATCATTACGATACGGCTGGAGTCGCCTGCTCCTCTGAGTTCGCCGCGTGCCGGCGGTGTGCCGATGGGTCCGCCGTCGTTGTGTCCGAACTGGATAAATACGATGTCTCCGGGCTGCAACGCTTTATACACTCTGTCCCAGCGTCCTTCGTCAAGATAGGTGCGTGCGCTTCTTCCGGCGATTGCCTGATTGTCCACCACTGCTTTTTCTTCGTCGAAATATTGCTGGAGCACTGCGCCCCAGCCCCACATATCGTCGGGATTTTTATCTCCGTTTTTCACGGTAGAATCGCCGATAGTGAAGATAAGCGGCTTTCCCGGTTTGCGTTTGGCGCCGGTCACGAGGTCGGTTCTTTCCGGTTTAAGGCAGTCGGCAAGTTTGACGAGGGCTTTGTCGGCGCGGATGCCTTCAACGGCTGATTCGGCATTTACTTTGGCGCCGAATGCGCTTGTGTGTATGGCATCGCCGTAAAACATGTAGTTTACTTTGAATTGTCCGAACTTTTCGTATTTCAGTGCGGTAATACTGTTGATGTCAATGAACGGGACGACCTGTTCTTCGGCGACCTGTTTCGCCCATAAGCCGAAAGTCTGGTCGACGCGGACAATTTTTCCTTCGTCTGTCCACGAATTGCGCGGCGTGAGCGACATCAGCACAGGATATGCACCCTTTGCCCGCACGTCGTTGATGTATTTGCGCATGTAACCGCCGAAAGTGTAAACGGTTTCCTGTTTGCCTGTTTCCTGAATTGTGACCACAATGGTGTCCTTACCGACGCCGCGCATGGAAGCGCGTGAGCGTCCCGTATCGTAGGGGCCGTTATCATTATGTCCCATTTCGATGAACACCCAATCGCCGGGTTGTACGGCTTTCAGGACGTCCTGCCACAGAACGTTGTAGAACGAACGGCTGCTCATGCCGCCCAATGCCTGATTTTCCACCGTGATTTTGTCGGTGTCGAAAAAGTCTTCCATATAGAAGCCCCAGCCCCATTGACCGATGTCGCCATTTCCCCGCGTACCCTGTCGCATGGTGGAATTGCCCACCAGAAACAACACGGGATTGTTTCCTTTGCGGGACGATCCGGCTACCGGACGCAGCATTTTCACCTTGTTCAGGCTGTCAATAGTGTTGTCCGTCACTTTGTTGATGTCCGCCACAGGAGGAGGCACGTTGTTGCCCGAACGTCGCGGCTGTGCGTATGTTAGGCCTGCGGAAAGCATTAATAATGCTGTGATTTTCAAGATGTTGCTCATTTTTTTATATTTAATGGTTTTGTACAAAAATACGTTTTTTTTTATTTCCGGATACCATTCGTGGAAAAATATTTTATAATGCATAAATTTATTTCCTCTGTTGTCCGGTAAAATTTTATATTAACGCCTCCGTTTAGTGATAAAAAATTTTTAACATGTAAAAAAGCCCTTTCAACATAAGCGCAGTGGAGCTTCCTGCAGGGACACCGGAGAAACTGTTATATCTTGTTTATTTCGCATCCCTTAATTTTTCCAAAGTGCCGCAACTTGCCGCTATGCGCTTCCGGAGTGTGCTTCCGGAGTGTGCTTGCGACAATTTGAACAGACCTGCACCGGAAAAATTATTTTGCCGATTCAAGTGCAGGTTGTATCTTTGTGCCAGCATAATTCGCTTCGCCGTCATGCTGCAACGGCGTGTTGGGGCGGGTGTTTTATATCGGGTTCAAGTTTTTTTTTAATTTTTAACTTTCAATTTTATATGTACAACAAAGGATATGTTTTTGGCATTACGCTGGTAGCCACTATTGGTGGTTTGCTGTTCGGGTATGATACGGCGGTGATTTCCGGCGCCGAGAAATCCATACAGGAATTTCTCATCAAGCCGTTAGGATTGAGTACTTTTATTCACGGGGCAACTGTGTCAAGCGCGTTGATCGGGTGCATCATCGGCGGCGCACTATCTGGTTTTTTTTCTACGCGGTTGGGACGCAAGAAATCCCTTTCGCTGGCGTCCGTTCTGTTTTTCATATCGGCTCTGGGTTCGGCTTACCCCGAATTTCTTTTCTTTCCGCGAGGCGAAGCGTCCGTGTCGCTGTTGATTACCTTCAATCTTTACCGTGTGCTGGGTGGGATTGGCGTTGGGATGGCGTCGGCCGTCTGTCCGATGTACATTGGCGAAATAGCTCCTGCCGAAATACGGGGACGTCTGGTGTCGTTCAATCAGTTTGCCATCATCTTCGGCATGTTGGTGGTTTATTTTGTGAACTGGGGCATTGCACGGGGACAGTCTGTTGCGTGGATCAACGATACCGGCTGGCGGTACATGTTTGCTTCGGAAGCGATACCGGCGACGCTGTTTGGCATACTGCTGTTTTTGGTGCCCGAAACGCCGCGTTATCTGGCATTAACTGCAAAACCGGAAAAGGCGTTGCAGGTATTGACCAAAATCAACGGAAAGGATAAGGCGGCGCACATCATGGAGGAGATACGAAATTCCGTGCAAAAGTCGTCGGCAAAGTTGCTGTCGTACGGTGTGGCGGTGATCGTGGTGGGCATCCTGCTTTCCGTATTTCAGCAGTTTGTGGGTATCAACGTTGCCTTGTACTACGCCCCGCGCATCTTCGAGAGCATGGGCGCTGCCAAAGACGCTTCGATGCTGCAAACCATCATCATGGGGCTGGTGAACGTTGTCTTCACGGTGCTTGCCATCATGACGGTGGACAAATGGGGGCGCAAACCGCTGCTGATTACCGGATCCATCGGTATGGCTGTCGGTATGTTTGCCATATCTGCTCTGTCGTTCGGCAACATTATCGGCATCAGCACGCTGGTGTTCATCATCATCTACACGGCTTCGTTCATGATGTCGTGGGGGCCTATCTGCTGGGTGCTGATTTCCGAGATATTTCCCAACAAGATTCGCGGACAGGCGGTAGCAATTGCCGTAGCAGCACAATGGTTTGCCAACTACCTCATTTCATCGACCTATCCGCCCATGATGGAATTCAGTGGCGGACTGACCTACGCCTTCTACGGGCTGATGGCGGTGCTTTCGGCACTGTTTGTCTTGAAATTCGTCCCCGAAACAAAAGGAAAATCACTGGAGGAAATGGAGAAAGTGTGGAAAAAATAAGTAGTTGCGCCGGATGTGTTTCATGCCGGTACGATGAATACCGTTTTCACGCGACAATTTGACGCAAATTCTGTCCGGATAATTTTACATGGTGTTCTGTCGCTGCCGACTGGCGATTGTGCCATTTTGTTCGGCAATGCGACAAAATGGCACAGCTTTTCCCTTTGGCATACGCTTTGCTGGTGGGAGACAGTAATAATTTGTCAAACCGTAAAAATAAAAATATGCAAAAAGGTACCATTGGGGTAACAACCGAAAAT
>JAISWR010000074.1 GCA_031270985.1 Bacteroidales bacterium
AACGGGCGTTTCCTGCATGGCGCGGTACAGTTTTTCGATGGCGTCTTCCGTAATTTCGTCGTCGCTGTCCATGAAAAAGAGGTACTTGCCCGACGCATGGTCGATGGCGGTGTTGCGTGTTGCGCCGAGACCAGTATTTACAGGATGTTCGATGATGCGCACATCCTTACCCCGCGGATGCTGCGCTACTACCCGCCGGATTATATCCATGCTGTCGTCGTCGCCCCTGTCGTCCACCAGCAAAAACTCAATGTTTTCAAAAGTCTGGTTTAAAGCAGACCGCAACGCTCGCTCCACAAAAGGAGCGCCATTGTACACCGGCATCGAAAGCGTAACAAGATCATCCATCTTTCGTAAAATATGGGCAAAAATAGGAAAAGTTTTGCATATAAAGATTATCTTTACAGTAAAATAAATGTATCTTTCAAATGGGAAGATTCATCCCGTTCAAAAAGGGTTAGGCAACAGTGAATGAAAAATGAATATTCCGATCAAGAAAAGTAACAGTGGGGAAAATTCGATGGCGTGTCACACGCAGTGATGTAATTGTGGACGTGCGCTGCCAGGACAATTTCGGCCGTCGGTTCATCGTGGAGATGCAGATATACTGGAACGACGTCTTTTCCACCGGATGGTGTTCAACGCCTCGAAAGCATACGTACGGCAGTTGCAGAGCAACGAGAACTAAGAATGACCGGCAATGCGCAAAAACATGTCGTGCAAAATATCGCACTTCAGACTTATCCTTAATGCGGTTTTCTGATTTTGCGGAAACTTCTAACGGCGTCTATTTCTGTCCCTGTCTCTGTCCCCGTATCCACGACCTCTGTCCCCATTTCTTCTTTCGCCATCATGACGGGGTTCACGCGGCGGGCGTTCTTCGTAACCCTCCGGTTTTTCCAGCAATACTTTGCGGGACAGGCGCAACTTCCCTGTTTTCTGATCTACCTCAATCAGTTTCACTTCTATTTCATCGCCCTCCGCCAGAATACCGTCCAAATTTTCCAGACGTTTCCAGTCCACTTCGGATATGTGCAGCAAACCTTCTTTACCGGGCAGAATTTCCACAAACGCGCCGAAAGCGACGATGGATACCACCTTACCTTGATATATTTTACCTACTTCGGGCACTTCGATGATCTTGTTGATCCAGTTCAATGCAGCATCAATGGCGTCGCGGTTTTCACCGAAGACATCCACAACGCCTTTGTTGTCCACTTCTTCAATCACAATGGTAGTACCGGTAACGGACTGTATTTCCTGTATCACCTTTCCGCCCGTGCCAATCACCGCGCCGATAAATTCTTTCGGAATAGAGATTTGTACGATGCGCGGCGTATGCGGTTTATAGTCTGGACGTGGTGCGGGCAGTGTTTCGGTGATTTTACCGAGTATGTGCAACCGTCCTTCTTTGGCTTGCGCCAAAGCCTTTGCCAATACTTCGTAGGACAGTCCATCCACTTTAATGTCCATTTGTGTGGCGGTGATGCCGTCGGCTGTACCGGTCACTTTGAAATCCATGTCGCCGAGGTGATCTTCGTCGCCGAGAATGTCGGACAGGATGGCGAATTTGCCGGATTCGGAAATCAAACCCATAGCAATGCCTGACACCGGTTTTCTCAGTTGTACGCCGGCGTCCATCAATGCAAGTGTTCCTGCGCAAACAGTGGCCATGGATGATGATCCGTTGGATTCCAGAATGTCGGAAACGACGCGGATGGCATAAGGATTTTCTTCGCCTGTGGGCACCATGCCTTTCAATGCGCGGAAAGCGAGGTTGCCATGCCCGATTTCGCGTCGCGAAATGCCTCTTGACGGGCGGGCTTCTCCTGTGGAAAACGGCGGAAAATTATAGTGCAACACAAATTTTTCCGATCCTTGAATCAATACCTCATCCACTTGTTTTTCGTCCAATTTGGTACCCATCGTAACAGTGGTCAGGGATTGCGTTTCACCGCGCGTAAAAATTGCAGAACCGTGCGCTGCCGGCAGATAATCTACTTCGCACCAGATGGGGCGTATTTCTGTTGTTGTCCGACCGTCCAGCCGAATGCCTTCGTCGAGAATCATGCGACGCATGGCTTCTTTCTCTACAGCGTGATAGTAGCGTGCCACTAAAGGCTTTTTAGCCTCGCGTTCTTCTTCGGGAATGGTTTCCAGAAATTCGTTCATGATGGCTTCAAAGGCGTCGCTACGTTCATGTTTGGGCTTCTGCGACTTGGCTACGGCATACACTTTATCATAGGTAGCTGCGCGCACCAGTGTTCGCAACTCTTCGTCGTTCACCTCATGGCAATAGGTGCGTTTCACGGTTTTACCCGTCAGTTCCGTCAGTTCCATCTGCACCTTGCAATGCTTTTTGATTTCTTCGTGGGCGAATCTGAGCGCTTCCAGCATATCCGCTTCCGAAACTTCTTTCATTTCGCCTTCCACCATCATGATGTTATCATAGGTGGCAGCCACGATAATGTCCAAATCGGTTTTTTCCGATTCTTCGAAGGTGGGGTTGATGATCAATTGACCGTCTACACGTCCCACCCGCACTTCCGAGATGGGTCCACCAAAGGGAATATCCGACACGGCAAGCGCTGCAGAAGCCGCCAACCCTGCCAATGCATCAGGTTTGACATTTTTGTCCGCCGATATCAGATTGACGGTGACGAAAGTTTCGGCATGGAAATCGTCGGGGAACAATGGACGTAATGCTCTGTCCACCAAGCGTGCGATTAATATCTCATAATCGCTCGGACGCGCTTCGCGTTTCATAAAACCGCCCGGAAACCGTCCCGATGCGGCAAATTTCTCTTTGTACTCTATCTGAAGCGGCATAAAATCCGTGCCTTCTTTGGGTTCTTTTGCCGACACCACCGTTGCCAGCAGCATAGTCTTCCCTTGACGCAACAACACAGCTCCATCGGCTTGCTTTGCCAACTTTCCCGTTTCAAGGACAACAGTTTCCCCGTTGCCTAATATGATTTCTTTTTGGATAATATTCATGATAATGATTGATTTATAATATTACAATACGAGTAAAACACAACGATGTGGATGATACGAAAACGTATAAAAGGCAATTGTATGAATTGCCTTTTATGCCGGAATCGGTACGCTATTTACGAATGTTCAGATCTTTGATAATTTCCCGATAACGGTTGATATCCCGTTCTTTCAGGTAATCCAGTAATCTTCTTCTCTTGCCCACCAGTTTCAGCAATGCCTTTTGCGTGCCGAAATCTTTCCTGTTCTGTTTCAGGTGTTCGGTCAAATGATTGATACGGTAGGAAAATAACGCTATCTGTGATTCGGAGGATCCGGTGTCAGTAACGTCTTTGCCGTACTGCTTAAAAATTTCCTGCTTTTTTTCAGCGAATAAATACATCTTTTACAATAATTTAAGATTTTAACCTCTCTACGATAATTCCGCGCAAAGATAAGAACTTTTTTGGGGAAAAAAATTTTTTGGGAAATTTTTCTATGGCTGACGCATCTAAATTTATTTGCATATTGATAGAGAAAAGGTTAATGTGGCGCTGAGAGTTGGTATGATATGGAAGAGTTTGGTAAAGCGAAAGAGAAATGGCTGACAACATTCTTCTAAAAAATCAGATGCGTCAACCCTGTTAAACGAGATGCGATTGCCAATTCTTAATTCACTTAAACTCCCACCACCGTAACCGTTTTACCGTCCACCGTTTTCTTTTTCATGTAGATTTTGTCGCTCCACTTGATTGAGGGGCGGCGATCGAAAACCACCAGCCA
>JAISWR010000081.1 GCA_031270985.1 Bacteroidales bacterium
CAAAGAGTAGAAGAAGAAGGGCTGGATATTTACGAACACGGCGAAACAGCCTATAACTGATTCGTAAATCCGCACTAAAACGAACCCCGCATGACTAACAGGTTGTGCGGGGTTTTTGCAGTCCTCTCCGTCATTGTGACGGCGAGGCACAAAACCGGAGTGAGAAAATGATTTGATACAGCCTCATTCATTATTGGGATCCAGTAAAAACCACGTGCATAGTGCCGGTCGGTGTTAATCGGACAGGCAAAAAATCATGGCAACCGGATTTTTTCCACATTCGGATGTTGAAAACTTTCTTGACATATTTCCTGCGAAAAAATGAAAAATGATGTATTATTGCATTTATTTTCCATGCCGTTTGTCATGGGCGATATTGATTATTCGGACAATAAACCTATCATTTTGGATATGAAAAAGATAACCTCTATTTTTTGGCTTGCTGTCATTGTGATTATTGTGTGTGTGACCGATTCCTGTGTGCCGCGCCGCAAATTCACGGAACAGCGCCGGCAACTGTTGCGGATTGAACGGGAAAACGACAGTCTGATTTCCGCCAACGAGCAACTGCTGGTAGAAAATACAGAACTCAAGTCACGGATGGGCAAGATAAAGCAAGATGTGCAGCAGTTGCAGACAGATTCTGCGGAGTGCGCCCAGGCAGTAGCCGACTTGAAAGCGGAGAATCGCCAGCTGGAAAACCGTTTGCGGGAAGCTACACTGGCAATGCAGGCATTGAAACAGGGCGCCGAACAGGAATCCTCCAAACTGATGATGCAGATAGAAGGCGTACAGGGCGATTTGCTGTCAAGGGAGCAGGAGCTGCAAAGACTGTCGAAAGAATTGGAAGAAAAACGAAGACATTTGGCGACTTTGGAACGGGAGTTGGAACAGCGGAACAGGCGGATGGCTGAACTGGAACGGATGGTTTCACGACAGGATTCGATGGTAAAAGCGCTCAAAGACAAGGTATCTACTGCATTGGTAGGCTTGGAGAACAACGGCTTGACCGTTTCCATACGCCAAGGGAAAGTGTACGTGTCGCTGGATGAGAAATTATTGTTCCGCTCGGGAAGCATCACGGTGGATCCTGCCGGAGTGAGCGCTTTGAAAAAACTTGTCAGGGTGCTGGAACAGAATCCGGAAATCAACATCACGATAGAAGGACATACGGATAACGTGCCGCTCGCCGCAAATGCCTCTATGGCAGACAATTGGGATTTGAGCGTCAAACGCGCCACTTCCATTGTCCGCATCCTGCTGGACGGCACCAGAATCGCGCCGAGTCGTCTCACCGCTGCGGGACGCGGGGAATTTATTCCTGTGGATGACGCCAATACGTCCACCGCACGACAAAGAAACCGCCGTACGGAAATCATCCTGATGCCCAACCTGGACGAACTGTACCACATATTGGAATAACTCAAAACGATAAAAACATGAAAATTACTGTTATCGGTTCGGGAAATATCGGTTCAGCGCTGGTAAACGGGCTTATTCGCAACGGAGAAACAGCGCCGCAGGACATCACACTGACCGACATTCATGCAGAAGCATTGACCGTTTTTGCAGCAAAAGGGGTCAATACCTCGCAAAACAATGTTGCGGCGGCAAAATCGGCAGATATTATTGTGCTTTGCGTCAAGCCGTACCTGATACACGCGGTGGCGGGAGAAATCCTGCCGTCGCTGACCGCTGCGCAGTTGCTCGTGTCTTTTGCGGCGGGCGTCAGCCTGAGTCAATTGTCCGTCCTGACCGGAAAGCGCCCCCTGTTCCGCGTTATTCCCAACACGGCAATGGCGGTGAACAAGTCCATGACCTGTATTGCGGCAGAAAATGCTACCCCCGCACAAACCCAAACCATACTCAACCTGTTCGGACAGGTAGGCAAAGCAATTATCATTGATGAAGCGTTGATGAACGCAGCCACCGTTATTGCCTCATGCGGTACGGCTTTTGCCCTCAGATACCTGCGTGCAGCCACTGTAGCAGGCGTGGAAATAGGGTTTAAACCAAAAGTTGTCGAAACCATGATTGCGCAAACTATGGTGGGAGCCGCAGCCCTCATCGCCGAGTCGGGCAACCACCCCGAAGAGGAAATAGATAAGGTGACTACCCCCAAAGGTATCACCATCAAAGGGCTGAATGAAATGGAACATGCCGGCTTTACTTCTGCGGTGATGAAAGGCATCCTTGGAGCTTATGGCGTGTTGTGAACATTGATGCTACCGGAGGGACGTGCCAAAAAATAAAAAATGCAATATAACATAACTCTTTTCATTTGGAATTGGCGGATCCGTATAACATCTACTATGTACTGGAAGACATCTGCTATACGGGCGATAAATATGACGATGAGTTTGTGACCAAGTTATGCCGTAGTTTTTAAAGTAAATCATGCCGGTGGATTCAGCACTTCGCCGCTCAACATGCTGCCCAAGAAAAACATGGAACCGGTGCTGACCCATCTGGTGAGCACCGACATCAAACCGTACCGGCTCGGACTGGACGAAAACCAGATATATCTGTCATACGGCATACATGTATCCGACATATTTTCGCCTTTTGCAGACCAAGTGAAGAAAAATCTCACGGAGATGACGTTCAAAGCCGATGAGTTCGACAATTTCTTTGTGGACACCTACGGTTGCGAATTTTCGGAATACGCCAAAAAAGACGCATAACCAGCGTTTTCGAAACAATGTGTGCGTGTATGAGGAGAGGGGTGATTCGCCCGGGGTTCGAACCCGGGACCCCATCCTTAAAAGGGATGTGCTCTACCTACTGAGCTAGCGAATCGTCACCGAAACGAAGGCGCAAAGGTAAGGGTTTTTTCCGTACATCCAAATCAAAACGGCATAATTTTTATCGCCGTAAAATATTTCGGATGACAGGTTGTTGAAATGCAACGGATTTTAGCCTGATCATTTATTTTTAGTCCAATTGCATGAGGATTCAAATATGATTATGTAAATTTGCAGCGTCTAACAGCATTGTCTATGTCCCTTCAACAGGATTCCATAAGAACAGTTCAGCAGCAGCCGGCTTCAACGCCCATATCGCTGATGCTTCCCGTATCGAAGCCGCAACTTGATTTGGATCGCGCCCAAGAACTGATGGAACAGGTTACGGAACGGGAAGAGAAGATGTTTCGCCAGCAGATGAGCGTGACGCAGCATGTGCGCAAACCAAAGCAACCGTCTGTGGAGATTCATCCTTTGATGCGTCCCTATCGTGACATGGGATGCAGACTGCCCGTGTATTTCCCCGACACCATCCGGTTGACCGCGTTGGAACAGTATTACTACCTGCCAATAGACCAATTGCCCGCTACGACGGACAGCGCCGTGGTTACCGCACCAGCTATCGCGGAAACCTTTGCGGACAGCATCCCGCAAGCGGCAGACACAATCCCGCAAGCGCCGGTTGTCGCAGCAAAACCGACAGTGTCGCGTCCTGCAACAACAGCGCGTCCGGACAAATATCCGGACGCCTCTGTCACCCTTTCTCTGATGGCGGCGTTGCTTCTCTTCACGTGGTTCAAATACAGGTTCGGTAGAAATCTGAGATGGTCGTTTTTGGCGTTTTTCAACTACCGCCAATCGTGCCGGATGCAGGAAGAAAGCAGGGAATCCGACAGACGCGCGGCCCTTTGTGCTAATCTTTTCTGCTGTTTGGTCGCCGGTATTTTCATCACTTTGCTACTCTCCGTATTCGGACGGGAACAGTGGGAAAGCAAAAGCCTGTCCATTGTTGTATTTTCGGTTGCCGTCGCCGTAACGATTCGTGTGAATGTGTTCCTGTGGACGGTCATCGGTCACATATTCCTCTTCCAGTCTGTTGCTCGGGACTATGCGTACAACGTGTTACTTTGTAGCCGCGTGACGGGTATCGTCATATTCCCGTTTGTGCTGCTCATCCCGTTTGTTGCCGGATGGTTTGCGCATATACCGGTATATGCGGCGCTGGCTGTCGCAGGAGGAATATATCTGTTGCGGCTGTTTCGTTTTTTTCAAATAATTCATGCAAAAAAAGTTCCTGCATTTTATTTCATTTTGTATCTTTGTACCCTCGAAATTTTACCGTTTTGTCTTTTGGCAAAAGCATGTAAATTTCTGTGAACGAGAGCAAAGCGTATTCGGTTGATGTTATAAAAATTGTCGAATTTTGAAAGTCAGGAAAATTTTAGTCTCACAGCCCCATCCCGGCGAAACAGAAAAATCTCCCTTTGCGGAATTAGCCGAAAAACACCACGTAAAGGTTGATTTCAGACCGTTTATCCGGATTGAAGGAGTTACCGCGAAGGAATTCAGGAAATACAAGGTAGATATTTTGTCTCATGGAGCCGTTTTTCTTACCAGTAAGACTGCAGTGGATCATTTTTTCAGGATTTGTGACGAAATGCGCATTGTTGTTCCCGACGCCATGAAATATTTCTGTATTTCCGAGTCTATAGCCAACTATCTGCAAAAGTACATCGTATATCGCAAACGCAAGATATTTTTTGCTTCCAAGATGGAAGAACTGTTGGAGGCGATGCAGAAACACAAAGAAGAAAAAATCCTGTTGCCCCTGTCGGATCCGCACAAACCGGAAATTCCGAAAATACTGGACAAAAAGAAATACAAATATACCAAAGTAATTCTCTACCGGACGGTGAGCAGCGATTTGTCGGATATTAACATTGCGGATTACGACATTCTGGTGTATTACAGTCCTGCGGAGATACGGTCGCTGTTGCACAATTTTCCGGCGTTTGATCAATCGGAAACCCGCATCGCATGTTTCGGGCCGGCAACCACCAAAGCGGCCAAAGAAGCCAAACTGCGTATCGACATTCAGGCGCCAAGCCCTCAGTTTCCTTCGATGACAATGGCTATTGAGCACCACATCAAGGAACTGGCGAAAAATGCCGCAAAAAACGGCAAGTCCGAATAATTTTCCTGCCGGTGCACCATGTCCGTTCCGCAAAGTCATACATTGTGCAAGGATGAACGTTTGCACGGTAAACGGGCTATAGATGAATTATTCGGCTCGGGCAATCGTCTTTTTGTATATCCGTACAAGGCGTTGTGGGTCGAAGTAGCCACAACCGCCGTTTTCCCCTGCAGTTTTGCCGTTTCCATACCGAAACGCCGCTTCAAACACGCCGTAGATCGCAATTTGCTCAAACGCCGTACCCGCGAAGCGTTCAGAGTGAACAAACATATACTGAACGACATGAAACAAGGGCAACAAATCCGCCTCATGCTGGTGTATGTGTCCGACAGGTTATTGCCATTCGGCGAAATGGAGAGTTCCATACAGCAAATTTTGCAACATCTCGCGCAACAATATGCCCCACCCACTTAGATCGCTACTGATAGCGCTGGTGAAATTTTACCAGTACTGTATTTCGCCGCTGAAACCGGCGTCATGCCGCTATACGCCCACCTGTTCGCAGTACGCCATTGAAGCCTTGCGGAAATATGGGGCGCTCAAAGGAGGCTGGCTGGCGTTGAAACGTATTCTGCGTTGCCATCCGTGGGGCGGACATGGCTATGACCCTGTGCCATAGCAGACGGCACAAACAAAAAAGAACCACCGCAGTGATTCTTTCATTCTGTTTTTGTGACGGTACGCGCCACTTACTTGCGGGAAAAATCGTCCGAAACACTCAGTTTTTTCCTGCCTTTTGCTCTGCGTGCAGACAACACCTTGCGTCCCGACGCGCTGGACATCCTTTCTCTGAATCCATGCTTATTTCTTTTTTTTCTGTTCGATGGTTGGAACGTTCTCTTCATGACCGGATTTTTATATATTTATGTGATTTTCAATTACTTTTCAAAATCATTTCGCTCAAAACGAGTGCACAAAGATAATACCTTTTGCGATAACCACAAGCCGGATCATGATTTTTTTGGAAAATAAATTTTGGATGTATCAAAAATGTCGCTTGTTAAATTCCCGTTCAACAGTGCGTTTGCTTCATTCTTTATCCGTTCCGTTACATTTGTTTTTACTTTCACCGGTTGCTCGACAATTTTTACGGCAACTTCTTTTACTTTTGCCGCAAGTAATCCGGGAACATTGCTTGCAGGCAACATGCGATAAGCAATATATCCCAGCATCAGGCAAGTATTCTCCGCTATCGTAAATATTTATCCCACGGAACATACCGCCAGAAGGGCAAACAGCAACAGGTCTGTTTCGGTGACTCTGAATTTCTTTGTCGCTGAAAGTAAATCCCGTAACTCCACGCCTGCGAAGCGGCAAAGAGAGTTACGGCGGGCTTCGCGGGAACGCAAGGCGTGTCGCAGGCAGGATTGGAAGCGGTCACGGACAATCCTGTTTTTTGCCCGATCCATACCGTTAAACAGACTGCAATACAAATAATTTTGGCGATAACGGGAAAAGGCCTATCTTTCCTCTAAAAATCCTCTGCATGGTCACTCAAGACAAATAGGTAAAATGTTGATACACAGTATAAAATTACGTTCTCATAGATAGTAAAAGACAAAACAGAAATGGGCGAAGC